>JAFAGE010000066.1 GCA_023423015.1 Bacteroidota bacterium | reverse complement strand
CGACCAGGATGCTGGTTGTTGCAGTAATTATCTTATTTATTCCTTTTTTCGACATGAGGTGTCTCTGAAATACGAATATACTTCCGCCTGATTAAATAACAAAGAACTTTTTGGGTTTTCACAGGGTATTAAACGAGGCCTTTCACCGCTCACGGCTCACTTTCACTATATAATCGTCGACTTACTCAACGAAATATTATTTTTATCAACCGACGACGGAATACGATTTTCTACAAAGTCGCGCACCAGGTCGCCGATAGTTGTTGTTGAATAACTGTTTACAGGGTCTATATCCCTGCTAACGAAGCCGTTCGCCAGTGTCCACTCCACTCCTTTTCTTACCTGGTCTGCTTCATCCTTCATGCCAAAATGATCGAGCAGCATTGCCGCAGATAATATTGAACCCAGTGGATTAGCAATATCTTTTCCGGCAGCCTGCGGATATGATCCATGGATCGGTTCGAACAAAGCCGCAGTTGAACCAATAGACGCAGATGGAAGAAGCCCTAGCGAACCACTGATCACACTCGCCTCATCGCTGATGATGTCGCCAAACATATTTTCAGTGAGCACCACATCAAATTGTTTTGGATTCAGGATAATCTGCATTGCTGCGTTATCTACAAACATGTAATCAACTTTCACATCAGCGTACTGCGACGATAATTCCTGCACCACTTTTCTCCAAAGTCTTGAAGTTTCCAGCACATTGGCTTTATCAACAAGCGTTAATTTTTGATTTCTGCGTTGTGCATATTGAAATGCGAGATGCGAAACGCGTTCAATTTCTTCGCGGCTGTAAGTACATTCGTCGAGAGCCTGTGTTTTGGCTTCGTTGATTTCTTTCTTACCAAAATAAATACCACCTGTCAGTTCACGGAAGATGATGAAGTCAACACCTTCAAGTTGTTTACTTTTTAAAGGCGACAAGTGATTAAGTGCAGGATACGTTGAAATCGGGCGAATGTTTGCAAACAAACCGAGGGTTTTCCTGAGTTTAAGTAAACCCTGTTCGGGCCGAACCTTTGCAGTTGGATCGTTGTCGTATTTGGGGTGGCCGATAGCGCCAAATAGAATCGCATCGCTTTCCGTACAGATCTTTATTGTTTCGTCGGGCAAAGGATTGCCGGTTTTATCAATGGCATCTGCACCCATCAGGCCATAGGCATAATGAAACTGGTGTCCGAATTGCTGCGCTACCGCGTCGAGCACTTTAATTGATTGTTGTGTTACTTCCGGGCCAATGCCGTCTCCAAGTATGACAGCGATATTTTTCTGCATTTTGTGTGCTTATTTATGTGCTTCTTCGAATTTCTCAATATCCTCTTTGATGCTGAGCAGGTAGTCGATATCATCATACCCGTTGAGCATGCAGGTTTTTTTGTATTCGTTGATGTCGAAATGTTCTTTTCTTCCTGTGCTGTCGATGGTGATACTTTGTTCCGGAAGATTAATAGTTAAAGTTGATTCGTTTGGTTGCTGAAAGATTTCCTGGAGAAATTCTTCCGACACCTGTACCGGCAACACGCCATTGTTTAAAGCGTTGTTTTTGAATATGTCGGCGAAGAAACTCGAAACCACAGCCCTGAAACCATAGTCAAGTATCGACCATGCAGCGTGTTCTCTCGATGATCCACAACCGAAGTTTTTACCTGCAACAAGAATTTCCCCGCTGTATTGCGGTTGATTTAAAACAAAATCCGGCTTTGGCTGGTTTTCATCATTATTGATGTAACGCCAGTCGCGGAAAAGATTTTTTCCAAATCCCTCCTTGGTAGTCGCTTTAAGAAATCGTGCAGGGATGATCTGGTCGGTGTCGACATTTTCTATCGGCAGCGGAACAAAACGTGAATTAAGTATAGTGAACGATTGCATGTTAACTTCTGATCTGGTTAATTAAACGAGTTCTCGAACATCGGTTACAACTCCCGTTATTGCCGAAGCAGCTGCAGTGAGCGGACTTGCAAGTAATGTTCTTGCACCGGCACCCTGGCGGCCTTCAAAGTTTCTGTTAGATGTGGAAATACAATATTCTCCGGCTGGAATTTTGTCTTCATTCATTCCAAGACAGGCACTGCATCCGGGTTGACGAATTTCGAAACCTGCTTCGCGGAATATTTTATCCAATCCTTCTTCCTGAACCTGCGCGGCAACCTGCTGCGAACCCGGCACAATCATTACTTCCACATTGGCCGACTTCTTTCTTCCTTTTACGATAGAAGCAACCATGCGCAGGTCTTCGATTCTTGAGTTCGTACAGCTTCCAATGAATATGTGTTGCACGGGCATCCCCAGCAGTTTTTTACCTCCTTCAAGCCCCATGTAGTCGAGCGCCTTCTTCAGATTTCTCCTTTCATTTTCATCTGCAATCTTGTCTGTATCGGGAATAGATCCTTTAACAGGAATACCGAGGCCGGGATTTGTACCATAGGTAATCATCGGCTCGATGTCTTCGGCACGGATATTTATCTCGCGGTCGAACTTCGCATCTGCATCTGTATACAATTCTTTCCATTCTGCAAGTTTGCTATCCCATTTGTCTCCGGTTGGTGCAAACAATCTTCCTTTCATGTAAGCGAATGTAGTTTCGTCGGGCGCAATCATGCCTCCCCTCGCTCCCATTTCAATACTCATGTTGCAGATGGTCATACGTGCTTCCATGCTGAGTTCGCGGATAGCAGATCCTGCATACTCGACAAAATAACCGGTTCCACCACTTGCTGAAATCTGTGCTATGATGTAAAGGATGATGTCTTTCGATACCACTCCCTTATTTAATTTTCCGTCGATGTTGATGCGCATCTGTTTGGGTTTGCTCTGCAGCAGACACTGGCTCGCAAATACCATTTCTACTTCGCTGGTACCGATACCAAATGCTATAGAACCAAATGCACCGTGTGTGGATGTGTGACTGTCGCCACAAACGATAGTCATGCCTGGTTGAGTAATCCCTAATTCAGGGCCTATTACGTGAACGATTCCCTGGAAAGGATGACCCAATCCGTATAATTCGATGTTGTGGTTGTTGCAATTCTCCACGAGTTTGCTAACCTGCTGGCGCGACAATTCATCGCGGATGGGCAGGTGCTGGTTGATGGTAGGCACGTTGTGGTCTGCAGTGGCTACCACCTGTTTCGGACGAAAAATGGTTGCACCTCTTTTTTCGATGCCACGAAATGCCTGCGGACTTGTCACTTCGTGAATGAAGTGGCGATCTATATAAAGTACCGAAGGACCATTCGGAATGGTCTTCACCACGTGTTTCTCCCAGATCTTATCAAATAATGTTTTTGCCATTGTTCCTTTTCTTTTTACGTTTCACACTTAAGCAGGTACCGCTTTGTAAGCTTTTGCCATTGCATGCAGGTCGTCTTCCATCACCTCTTTCTTCTGGTCGGCGATCTTGAGGAACTGATCGTATAAAACGTCTATATCGTTTCTGTCGTACTGGTAACCGAGTTTCGAAAGGCGGTGAGCCAGCGCGCTCCTTCCGCTGCGAGCTGTCAAAACAATCTTCGACATTTCTGCGCCCACATCTTCCGGGTTGATGATCTCATAGGTAATGGCATCTTTCAAAAAGCCATCCTGGTGGATGCCCGAAGAGTGAGAAAATGCGTTGGCCCCAACAATCGCTTTGTTAGGTTGCACCGGCATACGCATGGTATCGCTAACCAGTCTGCTCATTGGGTTGAGCATTTTCGTGTTGATGCCAGTGTAAAAACCGAGGCTGCTGTGTTGTTTGATCACCATCACCACTTCTTCTAGTGAAGTGTTGCCGGCGCGTTCGCCAAGTCCGTTGATGGTACATTCAATCTGCCTTGCACCGTTCATGATGCCTGCAATCGAGTTAGCTGTAGCGAGACCAAGGTCGTTGTGACAATGGCAGGATATCACCGCTTTATCGATATTCGGAACATTGTTTTTCAGGTATGCGATCTTTTCGCCGTATTGAGTGGGAAGGCAATAGCCCGTAGTGTCGGGAATGTTTACTGTTGTTGCCCCTGCAGCGATAACCGCTTCAATTACGCGGGCGAGGTATTCGTTATCGGCACGGCCGGCGTCTTCTGCGTAAAACTCAACGTCGTCGACGTAGTTGCGTGCCCACTTAACACACTGTTCAGCACGTTTAAGAATTTCTTCGCGGGTAGAGTTGAACTTACCCTTGATGTGATAGTCGGAGGTACCTATACCGGTATGTATACGTCCACGCTTAGCGGGCTTTATTGCCTGTGCGGCTACTTCAATGTCTTTCTGAACAGCGCGGGTGAGGGCACACACCGTTGCATTTTTGATCACCCTTGATATCTCCTGAACGGAATTGAAGTCGCCAGGACTTGATATGGGGAAACCTGCTTCCAGTATGTCTACACCCAGTTCTTCAAGTTTCAGCGCCAGTTCGAGCTTTTCTGTGCTGTTGAGTTTACAACCGGGTACCTGCTCACCGTCGCGGAGCGTAGTGTCGAAGATGAAGATTTTTTCTGCCATATGGTTTTATTAAGAGCAATTTCGTGAGACAATGCTCGATTTACCGAAATTATCACAGCCTCTCATGAACCTGAAATCAAAATTGTACCTATTTTACATCCCTGAAACAATGAAAATCGTGCTGGAATGCAGTCCCAGCAAGGATTTTAAGATATTTAACTACGATGCCCAACAGAACCACCGACGCTCTTTTTCAACTCATCAAATCACTCGAAAAAGCCGAAAAACGAAACTTTAAGCTTTACGTTAAAAGAAACACCGGGGACGAG
>JAFAGE010000269.1 GCA_023423015.1 Bacteroidota bacterium | reverse complement strand
ATTTGTAAATGTTTGTTTCAAAAAATCCTCCGGCAAAAAGTGCTGCATAAAACTTTGTCGGTTCAATCCCCCAATCGTCGTTGGTGATGCGTGCGGCCCAATCCGATTTTTCCACTGCATAATTTATCATGCCGGGTGACGTAACTGCCCAGATCTCATTAACAAGTTGAGGGTCGATCTGGAACCAATGCGGGTTGTAACGCTTCATGCCTGTTGCAGGAGGCGTGAGGCCTGCATGCATCAAACCCAAAGCCGCACGGTTGGCCAGCCATACACGGTTGCGGATGTGATACTTCCAGGCTTCGGTCAATTGTGCATAGGTAGGTTCTATACCATGGTTATCCATCTGCAACAGGTAGATGTATTCAATGTCGGTGTCATCATCTGAAAAGGCACCATTCATCTTTTTAATCATCTCCAGGTTCGATGAATATCCATAAGGAAAGTTGTCGGGACCCGGTTCGTTGATGTATTTATTCTCGTGGGGCAATCCATAGATATTTCCAATCATCTGCCCAAGCCAGGATGCATAAATCTTATCTTCCAGGTCTTTCCTGGATATCTTCTTTGTTTGTGCGTTTACTCCTTCCGCCAAAAGAGGCAGCAGGAGAAAACAGGCAATGAGTTTCCTCATCATAACAAGTATTTTTGAATTTGAACTAACGGGTAAGTTTATCTGCAACAAAGGCATCAACTTCTTTCTTGAATGGCACCGACGATTGTGCACCCATCCGCGTCACCGAAATAGCAGCTGCTTTACAGGCCAATGTTGTGGCAGCTATGATGTCGTCGCTTTCTGCCAACGATACGGCCAGCGCGCCATTAAACACGTCGCCTGCTGCGGTTGTGTCTATTGCCTTCACAGGCACTGCGGGAACGTGGGTAAACTCGCCTTCATGCAATATCAGGGCACCATTTGCACCGAGGGTAATGATTACAGTATCTACTCCCCTGTCGGAGATGATCTGTGCAGCTTCTCTCGCAGAAGTGATATTTTTTACCTTGACTCCCGTAAGCATCTCAGCTTCCGTTTTGTTCGGCGTAATAATCGAAATGCATTTCAGGAGGTCGTCCGATAAATTGCAGGCAGGCGCGGGATTCAACAACACACGCACTCCGTGCGCAGCTGCTGTTTTCGCTACAAATTCCACTGTTTCCAGGGGAATTTCCAGCTGCATAAGCACAATCCGGGATTCTTCTATTACATGTTTAAGTTTTTGCAGATCGGCGGGACTGAGTGTAGCGTTCGCTCCTGAAGCTACTACAATACAATTTTCTGCATTTTCATCTACGGTAATCAGCGCCACACCGGAGGGATTTTTTGGATCAGATAAAAGGTGCGATGTATTGATGCCTTCTTCTTCGAAAAGTTCAATACTCTGGCGGCCGAAAATATCATTTCCTGTTTTGCAGATGAAGGTTACATTTCCGCCAAGACGCGCGGCAGCTACTGCCTGGTTTGCACCTTTTCCGCCGGGATTCATAAAAAAACTGTTCCCGATAATTGTTTCACCAGGGCCTGGAAGATGTGCTGCCTTAATAACCATATCTGTGTTGGAGCTTCCTACCACTAAAAGCTTCGGTTTCATATTTGGCAATCGTTTCTTTTGCATAAAAGTATTATTTCAGAGATTCGACGAAATGCCGATATTGTTTTCGAATGGACAATGCTAAATCACAATATTTCAAATCAAAGTATGATCTTATAAGTGAAGATCCGCATTATTTCTCACGAAAACAGCTAAAGGTAACACAATGGCCAGCTCAAACTCTTTAATACTTTTGGTGCACTCTCTCACTAAAAGTGAGAAAAGATATTTCACGATTTATTCATCCATGCAGAAAGGCGCAAAGGACTATATGCGGCTCTTTGAGCTGCTCGAAAAGAATACCGATCCGCGTACGGTTAAGAAATTATTTGCCAAAGCGAGGCCTGCCGCATCATATGAATCTACCAGCAAATATCTCTACAAAGTGATCACCGACTGCCTTATACATGTTCGTGCCAACCAGGATAAGACCACAAGGCTGGCTATGTCGCTGCTCAAGGCAAACGTGCTCTTCGAGAAATCCATGCCAGATGAAGGTTTTAAAGAATTACAGAAAGTGCAGGAGGCAGCGGAAAAAAATGAAGAATATTTTATTCTCATGTGGGCATGCCGTTTTGAAATGTATTATCTCGCCAACCTGAACTTCAACAACATATCTGAAAAAAATCTTGTACATAAACAGATGCGCATGGATGAATTGCTGAAGTATTCGAAAAATATACACCAGCATACATCATTGTACGAACTTCTCAGGCACCGGCTCCTGTTTAAAGGAGCAGCCCGCACGCGTAAGCAGAAAGACGATCTGAATGATCTTGTGTTCAGTGAACTCAACATAGTTGCGAAGGCTGCCGCAGAAACAGTTGAATCGCAGAAAACGCACCTGCTCTTCCAATCACACTATTTTATCAGCATCAGCGACTATCGCTCTGCCTTAAAGGCGTTCTATGAACTCATCGACCTGCTCGACGAAAACGAGTACCTGTGGAACGATGCGGAAATGGACTACCTATCCACAGTGGAAGGAATTCTTGAAAGCCTGCGAATGATCAGGAAATATGAAGAGATGGATTTCTTCCTCGAAAAACTTGATAACCTGCTGGGCAGGTCGGTATACCTGGATGTGATGGTTTATCGTGTGGGATTTATTTACAGGTTGTCGCGATTGCTTGACCAGGGTGAATTCGAGGAGGCAGTTCTGTTGAAAGATGAGTATCACGATGTATTGTTTAAGAAGATCCACCTGCTCGACCTGAATAAGCAGGCTGAACTATACCTGTATACCTCGCTTATTTATATGTCTGCAGGAAATATCAATCGTGCCCATCATTTTTTAAGCAAAGTACTCCTGGAAAGCAAGTTATTCCATGCGTTACCTGTTTACCGTACGTTTCGCCTGCTTCATTTACTGGTTCATTACGAACTCGGAAACGATGAATTCATTGCATATGAAACGCGTTCCTTTAAAAGGGGTTTAAATGCCAGCCACAGCAAAACCTATTTACTGGAGAAGCTCGTTCTCCGTTTTGTACAGGAGAAACGCGTAAAAAGACGGTCTTCTGTGGATGGTGGTATATGGAAAAAGGTCAAGAAGGAATTCGACACGATCCGGAATGATAAATACGAAATACAGATCCTGAAAATTTTCGATTTCGAATCGTGGATTGAAGCAAAACTTACAAA
>JAFAGE010000263.1 GCA_023423015.1 Bacteroidota bacterium | reverse complement strand
CTCCTGATCGAATCGGGTTGTATGGAATGATGGAACATGGATTGCAGGGAATCTGGAAAGCGAAGAATGTCGTACCAGCCAATCGAAAATTATGGAGTAATCGGCGATCTGAATACGGTAGCCCTGGTTGGCCTGAATGGATCGATCGACTTCATGTGTTTTCCCAACTTCGATTCACCAAGCATTTTCGCCGCCCTGCTCGACCATGAAAAGGGAGGTAAATTTCAAATACAGCCGGCATTTGCCGATATGAATAGCAAGCAACTGTATCTCCCTGATACAAATGTGTTGCTAACCAGGTTTCTTTCCGCTGAGGGTGTTGGTGAAATCACCGATTTTATGCCCGTCGAAGAACTCTATGCTGGAAAAGAGCTCATCAGGAGAGTGACGACGGTTCGCGGCAAAGTATTTTACCGCCTCCTCTGCCAGCCGCGCTTCAATTAT
The DNA here is from genome assembly GCA_023423015.1 of Bacteroidota bacterium. Lineage (GTDB taxonomy): Bacteria > Bacteroidota > Bacteroidia > Chitinophagales > Chitinophagaceae > Flavitalea. The sequence goes on along the minus strand of JAFAGE010000263.1, from coordinate 9,733 downwards.
GCCCGGTCAACCCATGCCACACAGCGGATATCCGAAAAAGAAGTTCTTTTTGTTTCACAAGATGAGCATAATACTACTTTACGGCTAAGTAGTTCTGTTCCGCTCATCATTTCGGGGCTTGATATCAAAGCAGAATTCGAATTGGCGGCGGGAGAAACGGCCGACTTCCTGCTGGAGCATGTGTCATTAAACCACACCGCGGATGCAGACTTTAACGCATTTATTACCGACAGTCTTTTCAGAACGGTCAATTACTGGAAAGATTGGGTAGCTCAATGTGGTTACCATGGAAGATGGATGGAGATGGTAAATCGTTCTGCCCTTGTGTTGAAATTACTTACATCTTACAGGCACGGGTCCATAGTTGCTGCTCCTACGTTTTCGCTGCCGGAAAGTATAGGGTTCAAACGAAATTGGGATTACAGGTATACATGGATCAGGGATGCTTCCTTTACTGTTTATTCATTGCTTCGCCTGGGCTACAGCCGCGAAGCAGGCTCATTTATGGAGTGGGTGGAAAAACAATGCAGGGATATCAGGGGACACTCTCAGCTTGGTATTATGTACAGCATCGACGGAAACCGCCAGCTTGAAGAAAAAATATTGGAGCACTTTGAAGGGTACAGGCAATCGAAACCGGTAAGGATCGGCAATGATGCATACAGCCAGGTTCAACTCGATATTTATGGCGAATTGATGGACTCTGTGTATCTCTACAACAAACACGTTGAACCCATTTCGTACGACTTCTGGAAGGATCTTGAAAGCCAGATCGATTGGTTGAGCGCAAACTGGAACCAGCCTGATGAGGGGATCTGGGAAGTGAGAGGCGGAAAACAACATTTTTTGTATTCGCGACTCATGTGTTGGGTGGCATTCGACCGGGGAATCCGTATTGCTGAAGCCAGATCGTTTCCGTTAAACAATAACTGGAGAGTTCAGCGCGACACAATTCATCAAAGTATTTACCGCGACTTCTGGGACGAGAAGCTTGAATCATTTATGCAATATCCCGGGGCGCAGACGGTAGACGCTTCTACCCTGCTGATGCCCCTGGTGCGGTTTATAAGCCCCAAAGACCCCAGGTGGCTATCAACACTCAAGCGAATAGAAGACGAGCTCGTTTCAGATTCACTGGTTTACCGATACAGACCTGATGTAGCAGCCCCCGACGGGTTTGTAAGTCATGAGGGAACATTCTCTATGTGTACGTTCTGGTACGTTGAGTGTTTGTCCAGAGCAGGTCGGCTCGACAAAGCGAGATTCTATTTCGAAAAAATGCTCGGGTACGCAAATCATCTGGGATTATATTCAGAACAGTTGGGATTTGAGGGGGAACACCTCGGAAACTTTCCGCAGGCTTTTACACACCTGGGATTAATAAGCGCAGCATTCAACCTGGATGTGCAATTAAACGACAGTCGCAACAAAAACGTGAATGGCAAATTATGAAAGCAATTGTACTAAAACCTCACACTACACAAGTCCACATCGCAGATGTGCCAGAGCCGCAAATATCCGCCGCAAACCAGATTAAAATGAAAGTACTGGAAGTGGGAATATGCGGAACGGATCGTGAGCAAGCCGAAGGTGGACGAGCAGAAGCCCCTGCAGGGAAAGACACCCTTATTATCGGCCACGAAATGTTTGGGAAAGTTATTGAAACCGGTGATAACGTTACAACAGCATCAGCAGGCGATCTGGGGATGTTTACTGTTCGGCGTGGATGTGGTGAATGCCTCGCGTGTCTTAATTATCGAAGCGACATGTGCTATACAGGTAGATACACCGAACGCGGCATTAAAGGAGCAGACGGCTTTCAATGCGAATTTGTGGTAGACTCCGAACCACATTTTATTGGAATTCCTGCTTCTCTTAAGAAAGTTGGTGTGCTCACTGAGCCTATGTCGGTAGCTATTAAAGCCATCGATGAGGCTATGATTATTCAGCAGGCCAGACTAAACGCTTTTACGCCGGGCACAAACTGGCTGCAGGATAAAAAAGCAATAATTGCTGGTATTGGGCCTATAGGATTGATGGCTGCTTTTGCATTGCGATTGCGCGGTGCCAAGGTAGTGGGTATGGATATCGTGGATGAAGATTCTCTAAGACCAAGATTATTGAAGCAGGTCGGTGGAGTATACGTTGACGGCCGGATAGTTAAAACAACAGACCTTGATGATGTTTGTGGCGAGGCAGATTTCGTTTTTGAAGCCACGGGTATTGCCCGGCTTCAGATCGAATTGCTGGATTCTCTTGCAGTAAATGGCGTGTATGTTGCTACGGGCATTCCTGCGGGTGAACGCCCTATGACAATAGCAGCGGGCAATGTAATGAAGCAGCTTGTGTTAAAAAACCAGATCCTTCTTGGCAGCGTGAATGCCAGTATTCTCCACTACAAAATGGCTGTGCAGGAACTACAGGCTGCTGTTGTAAGATGGCCCGGGGTGCTGGAGCAGGTAATTACAGAGCGGGTGCCCTACGAAAATTTTCAACAATCCTTAAAACCTCATTCAATGGATGAGATTAAGGTTGTTGTTGAATGGCAGAGAAACCCGCACAGTTAAATTAAAACTGCAGCGTATGACCGAATCGAAAGCAAACTCATTACCTAAAGAGAGATTCCGTTTATTAAAGAATATTGAAAATCTCCTGGAAGGGCCGATGATTCTCCTGGGATTTGCATGGCTGGCTTTGCTGATCGTTGAGCTGATCGATGGACTGCCCCGCGTGCTGGAGCACCTTAGCCTGGCAATCTGGGCATTGTTCATCCTGGATTTTCTACTTAAGTTTATTCTTGCACCGGCGAAGAAGATATTTCTGAGAAAGAATTGGCTCACCGCAATCTCGCTTCTTATTCCAGCCTTAAGGGTTTTCCGCATTGTTCGCTTATTCCGGGTCATTCGCGGAATCAGGCTTGTTAAGGTAGTTGGGTCTTTAAACAGGAGCATGCGAAGTCTCGCCGCTGCTATGTCGCGGCGTGGTTTCGGTTATGTGATGGCTCTCACAACCATAGTTACGCTCGGAGGCGCTGCGGGTATGTTTGCGCTCGAAAAAGGAAATGAAGGATTTGCAAATTACGGCCTTGCATTGTGGTGGACTGCAATGCGCGTAATTACTGCAGGCAGCGATTTTTGGCCAATTACCACCGAAGGAAGAACACTTGCTTTCCTGCTGTCGTTATTCGGCTATGCCATTTTTGGCTATGTGACAGCAACACTCGCCACGTTCTTCATAGGGAGAGATGCCGAAGAAAAGGAAGCGCCGATTGCAAGTGCAAACGATATCAGGGAACTAAAGAAAATGCTTGTGGCCATCAACAAGAAAATTGATGAGCTGAACCAAAAAATGTAATCTGCGTGTAACCCTGTTAGAAGATTCTGCGTCACATGCCAAATTAAATTCATGTACATCAAATTTATCTTCGCTGTAATCTTACCGGTGTTTGTTACGCGCGCTTTTTCTCAAAGTGACCAGGAAGTGCAATCATTGATACTTCACAAAGACAGCATCTTCTGGAAAGCATACAACAACTGTGATGTAGATGTGATGGCGTCATTTATAGCAGAGGATGTGGAGTTCTATCATGATCTTGGCGGCGCACAGAAAACGCGCGATACGATGATGGCGATCACCAAAAAGAACCTCTGTTCCAATCCCGACTTCCGGCTTCGAAGAGAAGCTGTTCCCGGCACAATAAAAGTGTTCCCGATGAAAAAAAATGGCAAACCATATGGAGCAATCATTTCAGGCGAACACTTGTTCTATATAAATCAAGCCGGAAAGGAAGAATTTCTCGATGGACATGCCAGCTTTTCGCACCTGTGGATAGTACGAGATGGCAAATGGGCAATGTCGCGCATATTCAGTTACGACCACCATGCCGCAAAACAAACAACGGCGAAGTAGTTTTTGATGTAAATCCAATGGCTTATCGGATCGTATACCAGGTGTACTCACGAGCAGGGATATTCACAGTAACGTCTATCGTATGATCGCGGTTTAACTTATATGAAACCGGGGGTGAATCCTCGCGGGAAAGTTTTGCTGAAGCAGTTAATCCGGTATAATACAGTGGCACCCTGATTGTGCGATTGATTGGTTTATCAAGTGGATTAAATAACATCAGGAAACCTTTTGTCTGTGATGCCGGGTCTACATGCAGAAACCCGTCCCAGTCTCTCCCATCCGGCCGTCGAAGATGAATGATGTCGGCATTCAGAATATTACGAAATCTTTTGTACCAGCTTATTGTTTTTTGTACAAGCTGCTTTGTACTGTCGCTGTCGTATAGGCGCGGCCCGCGGTAGCAGGCCTGCACGCCGGCTCCATAATATTGCATCATCAATTGCCGGTATTCAAAGAGGTGATCACGCAGCGGCTCAAGTACAGCATCTTCGCCGCCGTTGTGATAGGCCGTTAACGGCACAAATCCCCATCCCATGGAAGGCAATTTCTCCCATGTGCCGTCGTAGATGTTTTGGCGATTTAGTATGATTTGTTCGTGGCGTGGCAGTGCGAAATTCACCTCGCGGTATCCGATGGCTATTTTATTTGAACCATCGAGAAAATACCAGTCGGGCACGTTCATGTAAACTCCGCGCTTTTTCAGCCATGCATACAATTCTTTTTGAATAGAAACCTGTTTCCATTGGCTGTCGCCCGCCCCCTTGTGGCCGGGATGAGAAGTGGAAGCGCAAATGTCGCCAGGATAAGGTCCGTCGTTTTCCCAGATGTCGAAGTTGGTCGCTTCAAAAAATTTCATGATTTTATCGCGGTAAGCAAGTCCCCACTTGCTGCCAAAGCAAGGTGCATTGCCGAAGGCGGTGCCACCAGGCTTGCCCGTTGCAGGATTGATTACGTCGTTTTCATCATCAATTCGTCTGCTGCTGAACAAAGAATAACCTCCAATCAGTATATTTTGTTTATGCGCCGCTTCGGCAATTTTTTTCCACCTGTTAAGATTCGCTGCCGAAGTATCTTCCATCTCAAGATGGCTGCCAAAACTCAGAATAACCGCTTCATATCCGGTGGCCCTGCATTGTTCTATTGCAGTAAACACATCCTGGTCGGTTTTACTGATTACATGCATAAAAATCGGGTTTCCCGTGGTCCATGGCGCGATCGCACGGTACATGTACCTGATCGCCAGGCCACGGCGTTCGCGATCGTAGCTGTCCATCAGCAATTCGTTTGAGCGAATTGATTGTAATGTATCGCCGGCCTGTAACGTTACCGATCGCACATCGTGCGGGTACACTTCCAGAAGACAGGGCGTTTGTAACGTGTAGTTTACCTGCGAGGTATATTGGGTATCGGCTTTCCAATGCGTGGAATGATCACTCAGTTCGTAGCGCATGGCATTATTAAATGCATAGTTGCTTTCGATGTAAATGCCTTGCGGCTTCTTCATCTGCTCAACAGATCCAACTACTGCAGATTCCTCCTCGGGCACAGCAAGTATTTCACTGGTAATTTTTCCAAGATTGATAATCCCTGCCGAATTGTTGCTGATGTTGAGCGATTTTGTAATTAAGGGAATGCCGTCGTAGATCTCATAACTAACCACAACGCTCACTCCCTTAAGCGAGTCGCTGTCATGTTCATAGTGGAATAAAATTTTTTTGCCTGCAACGCCTTTCTGAGGCGGAAGCCAGTAACGGGATTTCGTCGTTGCGGTATTGAAGATATTTTCAACCGTGTACGACCTGAATTTGAAATCCTGTTTACCGGCAAATAAACTACCCAGCCAGCTTTCGAGAAAGTAAGCGTGTTGATTCTGCCCGTAAAGACCACCCACGTGGTATTCGCGGCCATTGATTTCCAGTCGAGCTTCCGGCGAAATACTCCTGATCAACTGCTGACCGTTCGACAAATTCGTGTAATCGATACAGGCAACATTTGGTTCCAGCACAAATACCCGTTTTACGAGGCCGTTGAAAAGTACAATCCGCTTGCCATCATTGGCCAGGTAAACGCCGGCCTCAAAACCACCCGGGTCAATCATCCAGTCTTTTGCAGGGGATTTATCTTCACTGCCGGTCCAAACCGGGAGCCGCTCCTGTGCGCTCAGATCAAACAGGCAACAGAAAAGCAGGGCAGGCAAAAACAATATAATCCTGGTCATCATTGGGTTTTGAAATTGCGAAACACAGATTGTAATTCACTAAAGACTTTCATAAATCTCCTGCCCGAATTGCTCGAGCGACGGATCGCGGGCTCCCATTAACAACAATGTGCTTCCGGGTAAAAGATGGGTTCGGGCTTCGTCTAAAAAGCGGTTACGGTCTTCTACAAAAAAGGCTTTCTTTCCATTTTGCCTGATTTCATTGACCAGGTCCAATGCGGAAATATCTTTAACTGCAGTACCTCCGGCATAGAAGATTTCGCTCATCCATATTTCATCTTCATCACGTAAAGCTTCGCTGATTTCTTTCACAAATTCTTTTCGCAAAAACTTCGTTGGTGTGTAGCCGTGAGGCTGGAACCATGCAACAACTTTTTGCGATACGGGCTGGCACGCACGGATGGCTGCCGCGCACTTTGCAGGATTATGTGCAAAATCATCAACCACCCACACGCCATCCTTCTTACCTAAGACCTGCGCCCTGCGATATATTCCCTGGTACTCTTTCAGGGCTGCTGCCGCTTCGCTTAACGAAACACCGGCAAGCGATGCAGCCGCAACGGCAGCAACGGCATTCTCCATATTGTGCTTACCAAGAATATTCATTTCAAACGGCTGGCCGTTTATTTTAAATGAAATCGTAAACCCGTGTTGATTAAAATCCGTTGCCTGGAAACCCGCATTTGCATCTGAACCATCTACACAGAAATCATTTTTTGCATCGGCAGACAACTCTTTTGCAAACCTGTTAGAACGATTCACAATGAACTTACGGCTGTTGTTGCGAAAGGTTTTAAATATTTCCGTTAACTCGTCGAGCTCTTTGTGATCTTTTTCTATATTAAGCAACACACCTGTTTCCGGGTGGTACTGTACAATAGATCCATCACTTTCGTCTGCCTCGATGATAAGCCACTCTCCTTTCCCTACGTATGCATTCCCGATTTTTCCTTCCCTGATGAGGTCTACCAATCCGGCGCCGCTGATTACTGAAGCATCTTTGCCTGCATGCCGCATAACATGAAACAACATACCCGTAGTGGTACTCTTTCCACTGGTGCCACCGATGGCAATGGTCTTTTTCGTGGCTGCAATCAGTGCCAGCAGCTCTGAGCGGCGAACAATGGGAATGTTAAGTTCTTTTGCCCGCTTAACTTCAACCACGGTGTCTTCTATAGCAGTAGAAACCACTATAAGATCTGTATCGGCATCGAAGCCTTCCCCATTTTGCAGGTAGCAACGGATGCCTGCGGCTTCGAGTTTTTCCCTGATGTCGCCAGCTTTACCCTGGTTGAAGAAACGATCGCTACCGCTCACCTGCATACCAGTTCCCTGCAGGTACTGGGCAATGGCACTCATACCTGCGCCTGCTATACCAATAAAGAAACACTTTTTTATCCCGTTGAGATTGGAAATCATAGCAGCAAATGTAGAGCTTGAAATTTGTTATGTAAATATCAGAGGACAAAGCTTATTTCCTGATATTATTAAAAACCAGGTCCTCGAGAAATGCAATGATCCTCGACTCATCTTTCCGGTCGCCAAAATCCGTTAGGGATGGCAGATGATTCATGAAAAAATTCTGAAAGTGGGCCATCTCAATAATGGTACTGGCAAGCGACTTTGGAAACTTGTACTTCGGGCTACATGCAAGGATAATTTCACTTATCCGGGCGCAGAGTTCTTTATACGGCTTGAACAGCTGGTCACGGTTATCTTCAGTAACGTGTTTGGTGAGGTAAGCTTTAGAACCTTCGGCGATGACAATCTGGTGAAGCACATGTTCGTCCACATAGCTCGTTTTTATATCGTTCTCCACTGTGCTGGCAAGCAAACGAATTACGGTTTTCAACTTGTTCGCAGGGTCTTTGATATTCGCGGTAATGGAAACTACCTGGTATTCGAGCCAGCTCCAGTACCACGCCGTTATGTATATCAGGAAACGGTGTTTGTTTTCAAAATAACGGTATATGCCAGCCTCCGTAGTGCCTATCTCCTCAGCCAGCTTTTTGAAGGTGAACGACTCGAACCCAATTCTGTGAATCAGTTGGATACCATGTGAAATGATCTTCCTGCCGAGGTCTGTGAATGCCGGGTCTTTCAGGAACAGCTTTTCGTTCATTCTTATATGAAGTTCCAGTTCCATGTCTTTCTTTTTGAAGGGACGAATTTAACCCCATAAAACTAGTTAAAAGTTCTACAATATTAAAAGATAGTATTACTATCATAACGTATAAATACACTATCTTCGACCCGGTAAACGGATTTTTATCACTGTCATAAAATCGAAAACAGATGAGAACACTGACCAGGGAGATGCAGGCTTCAATAACGCCAGCCAAGGCGATAGAGTTATTGAAGGAAGGAAACCTGCGTTTCATCAACAATCTTAAAGTGAACCGCAACCTATTGCAGCAGGCAAATGAAACGTCGGATGGGCAACATCCTTTTGCCATCATTTTAAGTTGTATTGATTCGCGCACTTCTGCAGAGTTGATTTTCGACCAGGGTCTGGGTGACATTTTCAGTGTGCGCATCGCGGGAAACATTATCAATGAAGATATTCTCGGCAGTATGGAATTTGCCTGTAAAGTGGCGGGTTCAAAAATGATTGTCGTTCTCGGTCACACCAGGTGTGGTGCTATCCGCGGAGCCTGCGACCATGTGGAAATGGGAAACCTTACAGCCCTTCTTTCGAAAGTGCAACCAGCAGTTTACGATGAAAAATCAGTGACAGAAAATCGCAATTCCAAAAACGGCGAGTTTGTCGAAAAGGTGGCAGCCATCAACGTAAAAAGAACTGTACAGGCTATTATGGAACGCAGCCCCATTCTCAAGGAAATGATTGAATCGGGAGATGTTGGCATAGCAGGAGGAATACACGACATTACTTCCGGCAAAGTGGAGTTCTTCGACGATGCGACGGTGATTAAATGACGATGAGTGGGGAAAGGATGTTCTCCCACAAGCTTACGCCTTCGATCCGAATTCGGCCATTTTCTTTTGTATGTGATTCATTACCTCTTTTAATTCGTTGTCAGGACTGAAGTCGATCAGTTTGGTGTCTTTATTAACAACGCCGGTATGTCCGGGTTGCATATAAAATACATCTCCGCCGGTTAAAACATCTTCTTTTCCATCGTCGTATTTCATCACCAGTTCTCCTTCCAGGATGTATCCCCAATGGGGGCATTGACACGAATTATTTTTTAGCCCCTGTAGCAGCGGCGACAAGTCTGTGCCAGCAGGTATTTCATTAAATGCAACTGTCATCCCACCCCATCCGGGAAGTCCGCGCATAATTGTTCCCGGTGCCTCCAGGGTAACAGGAATGTTGTCCTTTTTCATTTTCATAAAAAAAATGTTTAATTGTTCACAAAAGACAGGGAGGAAAAAGAAGTGATCAAGCGAGCTTCGGATTTATTCAGCGGGGTCTGAATACCTGCAGCCTGGGTAATGCAATGATGAATTGCTTCGTTCTGAAGTTACGTGATATCAGGAGGCAACCTGTCTTTTACATTGATTTTATTTCTGTCAAAATTTGCGTAACTTAATAAAGCTTCACTGCAGTTCTCGCCTGCGTTCTATAATCCTACTCTACAGAAG
>JAFAGE010000256.1 GCA_023423015.1 Bacteroidota bacterium | reverse complement strand
CCTGAATATTGGTACACCGACCGGTTGAGAAAGCCGCTCAGCGGAACGCTCTATTACCGCCTGCGTGTTGTTGGCCTGGATGAAACAGAAGTGTATACGTTGCCAACGAAGGTGGGTAAGTGAGAGGTGAGAGGTGAGAGGTGAAAGGTGAGAGGACGAGACAGATATTGCCGTTTGCCGTGATTGCCGATATATAGAAACTATAATTACTTAATAAAGATTTTTTAAAGGGTACGATCAACAAAAATCGCCGGGTCTTTCCAGGCCTGGCTTTTTTAAAACTGTCAAATTTTTGTTTATGAATCACATCTCTACATTGTTTGAAAGTTCATTGATCATCAGATCCGTAAAATCATTTTTCGACCTGAGATCTACCCCTGCTTACAAAAAAAGCCGCATAGTCAGGAAATCAACAAAAGCATTTGAAGAGTTTATTTTTAAAGGGTACGATCAACAAACGCCGGGCCTTTCCAGGCCTGGCCATTTTAAAGGTTTGAGAATGCTCTGCAAGAACTGAGTGACGGCACATGAATTGCCGCATGTTAATTCGGTACATTTAGCGTAACGAATATTTGTCAAACATGCCGGTTATCGATAGTCACGTTCATTTCTGGAAATACAACAAGCAGGAGTACACATGGATTGATCGCAACATGAAAGAGCTGCAGAAAAATTACCTGCCCGAGGATCTGCAGTTAACCCTTAAACGAAACAATGTAGACGGCTGCATTGCGGTGCAGGCATTGGCCTCAGCAGTTGAAACGCGATTTCTTGCCGAACTGGCAAATACTCATCCGATGGTCATGGGTGTTATCGGATGGGCCGACTTCAAATCTGAAGATCTTCGTAGTCAACTTGATGAACTCAGCACTTATCCTTCAATCAAAGGTATTCGCCACATTGCTCAATCAGAACCAGACGACTTCTTTTACGATGAAAAGGTGAGAGCTGGAATTTCTTTACTTGCCGAATACGGATACACCTACGATATCCTGATATTTCCCCGCCAGTTGCCTGCTGCGGTGGATCTCGTTAAATCGTTTCCCGAACAATCATTTATTATAGATCATTGTGCCAAACCTGAAATAAGAAACAAGGAGATAGAAAACTGGCGAAAGGGGATCACAGATCTTGCTCTTTACCCGAATGTCAGCTGTAAGTTGTCGGGCCTCATTACCGAAGCGAATTGGAAAGAGTGGAGCCCCGTTGACTTCTATCCATACCTGGATGTCGTATTTCAATCATTTGATACCAATCGCCTCATGTTTGGCAGCGACTGGCCGGTAATGCTACTTTCCGGCATCTACGTCCAATGGAAAAGTTTACTGGAAAAGTACATGGAGAATCACCTGCCCGAGGAGCGTGAAGCGGTGTTTGGGGAGAACGCTGCCCGGATTTACGGATTGTGAATAGTGAATGCTCATTTATCGGGAATTCCTTATCTTTCCTTTCCAAACTAACGTGAAAAAGGCTGCAACGATATTGTTGATGAGTATACTTGCCTTCAATTGGCTGGGGTATCGTCTGCTTTCCAGTTTCATGGAACATCGTTCCGATATGGCCATGGCTCAGCGAATAGATCGCCAGGCGTACGATGAAAACAGCCTCCTTGAGCTTCGTGTTCCTCTTAACGCTCCATACATTACCAATACATCAGCGGAATTTGAACGTATCGACGGTGAAATCGAAATCAACGGTGTTCACTACAAATACGTGAAAAGAAAAGTGGAGAACGGCGAGCTCGTGCTGATGTGCATTCCGCATGAAGACAAGACGAAAATCCTGAATTCACGTGTCGACTTCCTGAAGATGGTCAACGATGTAGACCAGTCGGCCGATGGCAAAAGCAAACAAAGCTTTTCATTTAAGCCCTTTGCACCCGAATTCCGACAGGAAAACAATTCATGGAATCTTCAGTCCATTTACCTCGTCCTCAAAGAAATTACTACGTCTTCTGCATATAATGTGGCCGATGGCTATCACGCCATTCCGAAACAGCCGCCACGCGCCTGAGTTTACTTCAGAGACATTTCAGGTACTTATTTACTTAAAAAATTCCAACGCTTAAATGAAGCTTACTATTGCGATGGCCGCAATGATTGCGGTCCTTGTGTCGTGTAGTTCGGGAGATTATACGAAAGTCACCAATGACCCGATACTGTACTCGAAAACGGTGAAAAAACTAAATGACATCGTACTGGAAAATAATTTTCCTCCGATGATCGCCTCGCGGAACTATGTATACGCCAACATTGCAGCCTTTGAGTGCATTGCAGCAGGCGACAGTTCGTTTCGTTCATTGGCAGGTCAGATCAAACATATGCCCGAAATGCCCAAACCAGCCGCCGGAAAGCAGTTAGATTTCAACCTGGCGGCGCTGCTTGCTTTCACGAAAGTGGGAAATGCAGTAACCTTTCCTGAAGGAAGCATGATGGGATATTACGAAGAGCTGATAAATAAAGCCGATGATGCGGGAATGCCGGGTGATGTACTCGACAACACAAAGGAATTCTCGGATGCAATATTCAAGGCGATCATGGATTGGTCGAAAAAAGACAACTATGCTCAGACGCGTTCAGCCAGTAAATACACTGTGACAGACGAAGAAGGAAGATGGGTGCCCACACCGCCATCATATCAGTCGGCTCTCGAAGCACACTGGATGGAGATAAGGACTATGGCACTCGATTCATCAGCGCAGTGTAAACCGATATTACCTCCTGCATTCAACATGAAGGATACTACAAGTGAATTCTACCGGGCGGCGATGGAGGTAAAGAACATCGGCGACAAGCTGACTGATGAAGAAAAGCATATTGCAGATTTCTGGGATGATAATCCGTTTAAGATGAACGTAAGCGGTCACGTGATGTTTGCTACTAAGAAGTTCTCTCCCGGAGGCCACTGGATGAATATCGTTGGAATAGCCTCACAAAAAGCAAATGCTGACTTTGGTACTACCGTATATGCATACGCGAAAACGGCAGTCGCCCTGTTCGACGGATTTATCAGTTGCTGGGATGAAAAGTACCGCAGCAATGTAGTAAGGCCTGAAACTGTCATTAATAAATATATCGATCCCGAATGGAGACCTTACATCCAGACTCCGCCATTTCCCTCGTATGTGAGCGGCCACTCGGTAATTTCCGCTGCAGCGGCAGAAGTAATGACCGATATATTTGGCGACAACTTCGCTTATACCGACACCTCTGAAATCGAGTTTGGCATTCCACACCGTTCATTCACTTCTTTCCGGCAGGCTGCAGCTGAAGCTAACATTTCAAGGCTGTATGGTGGAATTCACTATCGCTTTGATAATGTGGAAGGCGGTAAATCAGGCAGGCAGGTAGGAAAGCTTGTAGTAGAAAGGTTGAGAATGCGGCGCCATACAGACGCAGTGCTTTCCCGCAAATAATATATCACTCCATTAACAAACAAACTAACTGTAAATAAAATGAAAAAGTTATTACTCCTGATATTGGTTGTTTCGGCTTATGCTGAAACTATTGCTCAAGGTTGTGTCGCCATCAGGGGCACCGGCGCCGTTTGTACCCGTCATGAAGCCGGTGTAGAACAACAAGGATGGCAATTCACTCCTTCGTATCGTTATTTCAAGTCTTTTCGCCACTTCGTTGGTAAAGAAGAGCAGCACGAAAGGATGGAAAACAACACAGAAGTAATCAACTGGCAGCATACACTCAACCTGAATCTGCAGCGCCAGTTCAATTCACGCTGGTCATTGGCTTTGGACGTACCGCTGCTGACCAACAAACGTTCATCATTGTACGAACATGGCGGCAATGCTGCAGGCCCTTCTGCACGCCATAATACCAACTCTGCTGGTGTTGGTGACATTCGCATTACGGGTTATCGCTGGTTGCTGAATCCGGCCAGATCTACTCGCGGTAATATTCAGGCGGGTTTAGGATTTAAGCTGCCCACAGGAAACTATAAGGTAAAGGACAAATTTTATAAAGCAGACCGCACCATACTCGAAGGCCCCGTTGATCAATCAATACAGCTTGGCGATGGTGGATTCGGAGTATCTACAGAAATCAATACTTATTACAACTTCACGCAAAAAGTTGGCGTGTACGGCAATTTCTTCTACCTGATAAACCCTCGTGAAGAAAATGGAGTGTCCACTGCAAGAGGAGGAACACCTAATCAGACAGCTATTGACTACAAAACAACAACTATGAGTGTTCCTGACCAGTACATGCTAAGAGCAGGCGCCAACGTAACGTTTGGTCAGCTGACAGCATCTGCAGGTATGCGTTACGAGTGTGTGCCTTCGAGCGACCTTTTTGGTGGCGATGAAGGATTCCGCAGACCTGGTTACGTGCTTTCTGTAGAACCGGGTGTTAGTTATGCATTGCGCAGATTTGTTGCCTTTGCAACCGTGCCGGTGGCAGTTGAACGTAATCGCACACAGAGCAATGCCGATAAACTGCGTACAGCAGCAACAGGTACATATGCTCATGGTGATGCGGCTTTCGCCGACTATGCCATCAATATCGGGGCATCGTTCCGCTTTTAATTGATGTAATTCAACCTCAACCATTACAACCAAAACAATGCAACTGCTGACCACCAAAACCGTGAGGTTGTGTGCGGCCGGGCTACTGCTATGCCTTTCCGCGTCCACTACTCACGCCCAAACTGATCTCGACGGCATCATGCTCAAAAAAAATGTGCTGTGCGTCGGGGGTATGTTCTCAAACAATTCCTGGACAGATTACTGGGAAGGAACATTCAAACGCGATAATGAAAACCTCGGTAAGGTAACCACAAACATGTATGCAGTGATGGGCGCATACGGCCTCACGAACAAGCTGAATGTGATGTTTAGTCTGCCTTATGTTACCACCAAAGCCTCTGCAGGCACCCTTACCGGACTAAAAGGGGTACAAGACCTGTCACTCATGTTGAAGTGGATGCCTTATTCATTCAAATTCGGAAGCAACGACAAGCTTACGCTCTATGGAGTTGGACGCGTATCGTTACCTGTTACAGATTATGTGGCAGATTACCTGCCCCTTTCAATCGGCATGGGCAGCAAAACAGCGGGTGTTCGTGTCATGGCCGATTACCAGCGTGGAGTATTCTTCGCTACTGCTTCTGCCGGCTTCACACTTCGCAGTAATGTTGAAATAGACAGGGATGCTTACTACACTACTGAAATGCATTACACAAACCAGGTAGACATGCCCGATCAAACCGGGTACAACGTACGTGCAGGTTACCGATCAAAATGGTTGGTTGCCGAGGGAGTATTTGAAAATATGACAACGCTTGGCGGCTTCGATATTCGTAAGAACGACATGCCGTTCCCGAGCAATGAAATGAATATGACCCAGGCCGGTGTAAACATTAAGTACACATTGCAATCAATAAGAGGGCTCGAACTCGTTGGTGGTGGACGCTATGTGATTGCAGGAAGAAATGTAGGCCAGTCAACTACAATCTACGGTGGGGTATTCTACCTCATGAATCTTAAGTCGCCAAAAACCTCAAGAACCAACCAATAAGAAAAACAATGAAAGCAAATAAATATTACGTCATAATGTTCACTGCAGTGTTGGTGCTTGCATTCTCACTGTCGTGCAACAAAGATCTCGATGATCGTTCATTCGCCTATCCGGCGCTGCAGCCGGCCAGTATTGATGCCGATGCAGGAACCTGGAAGTCGGTATTGCTTGCAGCACCGGATGAGTTCGCACTTGCAGCTCCTGCCGCAACAAATAATCCCGGGTATATAGCTGAACTCAATGAAATAAAAGCTTATCAGTCAGATCTCAGCGATGAACAGAAAGGCATCATTAAGTACTGGAGTGCAGGGGCCGTACTACGCTGGAACGAAATTCTGCGCGAACTTGTAGCGCGTCATAATCTTCCTCCATATCAGAATGAAGATGGATCATACCCGGCTCCAAGCCAGGCTAACCCGTTTGCATATCCGCAGTTTCCATTTGCAAACCCGCCGTTTGCTGCAAGGGCTTACGCGTATATCAGCGCAGCGCAATATGATGCGCTAATTGCAGCCTGGCACTACAAAATGCAGTACAACCGTCCTGCACCTTATAATGTAGATTCCAGCGTTCAGGCTTTGGTGCCTAAATCATCATTGCCTTCTTATCCCAGCGAAGATGCCGTCGTAGCATCCGTGTCGATCGAAATCATGAAGCTGATGTTCCCGACAGAGCTCGCCTTCATTCAGAAAAAAGCCGACGAGCATATGCTCTATCGCATCATGAGCGGCGCTAATGCCCGAAGTGATATTGAAGCGGGACAAGCACTTGGAAGACTTGTAGCGCAGAAGTTCACTGCGCGTGCCCGTACAGATGGTGCTGGCGTAGCGGGGGGAAATCCCGCCTTATGGAAAAACCTGGAAGATATAACTATGGCAAAGGGAGAAGTTTGCTGGTTCAGTCTTGAAACACCGAAACGCCCCCCGATGCTTCCATTGTTTGGAAAAGTAAAACCATTTCTTTTCGATTCTCTGGCAGTAATAGCAAACCGTCCTCCTCCACCACCATCAACCAGCTCAGAGTTGTTTAAGAAAGAAACAGAGGAAGTGCTGTACTATTCTCAGAATCCAACGCGTGAAAGAATGGCAATTGTTCACTTCTGGGCAGATGGAGCAGGAACCTACACGCCGGCAGGTCACTGGAACGCGATTGCGGCAGATGAATTTGTAAAAGAAAATTACAGCGAAGTTAGATGGGCAAGGAACTTTGCACTGCTGAATATGACCCAGATGGATGCAGCCATAGTGTGCTGG
>JAFAGE010000062.1 GCA_023423015.1 Bacteroidota bacterium | reverse complement strand
GGCTGGTACCCCACCAGGCCAATAAACGCATTATTGATGCTACCGCAAACCGTATGGGCCTTTCTCCTGAAAAGGTGATGCTTAATATCGAAAGATATGGTAACACAACAGCTGCTACCATCCCCTTGTGTTTATGGGAATGGGAAAACAGGTTGAACAAAGGCGACAAACTTGTGCTTGCAGCATTCGGCGGAGGGTTCACCTGGGGAGCAACGCTTATCAAGTGGGCTTATTAGTATCTTAACGATTTATTCCTTGAAGAAATAGAACGCATCTGCCTGTGCAGTAGGTGTTATCGTAACATCGTTGATGCATACGTGCTGCGGCAACGTGGCGCAATAAAAGACGAGGTTGGCAATATCTTCTGCATCCAGCGCTTTATATCCCTCGTATACGGCTTTCGCACTTTTTTCATCTCCCTTGAATCGCACCAGCGAAAATTCTGTTTCTGCTGCGCCGGGATGCACCGCAGTCACTTTTATTTTGTGCCTCAACAATTCGATGCGCATTGAGCGCGATAATGCATCAACGGCATGCTTGGTTGTGCAATACACATTTCCCTTTTCGTAAACATCTTTGCCAGCAACGGAACCAATGTTGATGATGTGACCTTGCCCTGTTTTTTTCATAAATGGCAATACTGCACGCGAAACATACAGCACACCTTTGATGTTCGTATCAATCATCGTTTCCCAGTCTTCCATGTTTGCTTCATCAAAATAATCCCGCCCCAAAGCAAGACCGGCATTGTTCACAAGAACATCAATGTTTTGCCAATCACCGGGTAAACTGCCTACATTGTCGTCAACAGCTTTTTTGTCGCGAACATCAAAACAGAGCGGAAATACACGCACATTGTTGTATTCGCTCCGGATTTCATCCGAAAGTTCACGGAGCTTTTCGTTTCTCCGGCCAGTGATGATAATGTCGAATCCTCCGCCAGCAAATATTTTTGCAATGGCCCTGCCAAAGCCGGAAGTAGTTCCGGTGATAAAAGCAATTTTGTTCATGTAATCTGTTTGATTGCAGGAGTTAATCAGGTACCAGCAACCTGCACTTCCTTGCTGATTTTCGCTATCAAACCCTGGAGTACTTTTCCGGGGCCTACTTCCCTGAATTTTGTAGCACCATCGGTGATCATCGACTGAACACTCTGTGTCCAGCGAACAGCACCGGTAAGTTGGTCTACCAGGTTCTGTTTGATCTCGTCCTGGTTAAAGACCGCTTTGCCGGGAACGTTCTGGTAAATATGGCACGAAGGCTGGTAAAACGTAGTTTTTTCGATGGCTTTCTGAAGCTCTTTCTGAGCAGGTTCCATCAATGGCGAGTGGAACGCACCGCCCACCTGTAAGGGAAGTGCACGTTTGGCACCTGCTTCTTTCAACCGCTCACATGCGAGTTCGATACCGCGAATAGAACCGCTGATAACAATCTGACCGGGACAATTGTAGTTGGCAGGAACTACTACTTCCCCACTCTCTTCAGATACCCTGGCACACACCTGTTCAACAACTTCATCAGCAAGGCCGAGAATTGCGGCCATTGTTGACGGATTCAGTTCGCAGGCTTCCTGCATCGCTTTGGCACGAACGGCAACGAGAGCAAGCCCGTCTTCAAAAGCCAGCGAGCCATTGGCCACCAGTGCAGAAAATTCTCCGAGGGAATGGCCTGCTACCATGTCGGGTTTGGGAAGTTCTGCCGATTTGTACGCGATCACCGAATGCAGGAATACTGCAGGTTGAGTAACATTGGTTTGTTTCAGGTCGTCTTCCGATCCTTGAAACATTACATCAGATATCCGGAATCCGAGAATCTCGTTGGCCTGTTCAAACAATTTTTTTGCGAAAGCATTATTATCATAAAGGTCTTTTCCCATTCCCACAAACTGTGAGCCTTGACCGGGAAAAACGTAAGCCTGTTTCATGTTCTTGTAATTAGATCAATGCAAACGTGAAGATATTAGTTTGGTGAATTCGCTTCTCGTTTCATTTTTTTCAAACTCGCCCCAGAAGGCCGATGTTGTGGTTACGGAATTTTGTTTTTGCACACCGCGCATCATCATACAAAGGTGTGAAGCCTCAATAACTACTGCTACGCCCAGCGGCTGCAAGGTATCTTTTATCGCATTAAGAATTTCGGTAGTCAGTCTTTCCTGCACCTGGAGTCTGCGCGCATATACATCCACTACCCTGGCGATTTTACTCAATCCAGTTATCCATCCATTGGGAATATAGGCCACATGCGCTTTCCCAAAAAACGGCAACATGTGGTGTTCGCACATGCTGTATAGCTCAATATCCTTTACTACAATCATCTCACTGATTTCTTCGCGGAATTTGGCAGAGCTCAGTATTTTTCTTGCATCGAGCTGGTAACCATGCGTAAGATATTGCATGGCTTTGGCGAGCCTTTCCGGTGTTTTCTCCAGGCCTTCGCGGGAGGGATCTTCACCAATAAGTGAGAGCACCTGCCTGTAACTTCCCATTAAACCCTGCGTTGTCTCTTCGTCGAACTGTTCTGTTTTAATATAAGCCATACCTTGTCGTTTATTGAGGGTTGACGGGGTATTCAACAAAATTTCTTTCGGTTTCGTAAAGCCGGACCTGCACCTGAAGTTCCGGATTTAACTTCGACCGAAGTATATCGAAAATCACCATACAAATGTTTTCTGCCGTCGGGTTCAGATTGCGAAAATGTGGCGTATCGAGATTAAGATTCTTGTGATCGAATTGCGAAAGTACATTCTCCTTAATGAGATCGCTGAGCAATTTCATGTCCATCACATATCCTGTGCGCGGATCGGGAACACCCACCACTTTCACATACAGTTCATAGTTGTGGCCGTGAAAGTTGGGATTGCTGCACTTTCCAAATACCTGGAAGTTACGTTCATCGCTCCACGAAGGATTGTACAGCCTGTGAGCGGCATTAAAATGTTCTTTCCGGAAAACGGCTACTTGCTTCGACAACGGCATCAATTTAAAAATAAATCAATCACCAAAATATTCGATGTAAATACGTGGTGTTTCGTAAAGCTTAATGCAATGTAATTGTACGGATGCGGGAATGTGAGGTTGCAACTGGTTCCAGATACCGATGGCCAGGTTTTCAGTAGAGCACATTTTGCCCTGCATGAAATCGACATCCAGGTTCAGATTCCTGTGATCCAATTTTTCTATAATCTTTTCCCTGATGATGTTGCTCAGTTGTTTCACATCAAAAAGAAAGCCTGTATCCGGGTCGGGATCACCTTTAACAGTTACGTAGAGATCATAATTATGGCCGTGCCAGTTTTCGTTCGCACATTTGCCGAACACCTCTTCATTCTTTTCGCGGGTCCATGAAGGATTGTAGAGTTTGTGTGCGGCATTAAAATGTTCGAGGCGCGTGAGGTAAACCATCCAGGCCAAAAATTTTCGCGAAGTTACTGCCTGAAAGGGAAAATCCCTTGCTTTGCACAGGCTCAACCGGTTCATTATGTATATACTTATTGTGTCGGCAACTCATAATGAGGTCAATAGCACGGCAGAATGGCTGCAAAAGGTTAATAATAATGCAGCTGGCAACGAGTTGGAACTCCTGGTGACCGGTGTGGGAAGTACCGCAACCGCCCATGCACTTACCCGTCTGATCAGCGAAAGAACGCCTGAACTTGTGATCCAGGCTGGCATTGGAGGCAGTTTTAAAGAGGAATGGAGTCCCGGAAGTGTAGTCCTGGTTAAAGATGAAGTATTTGCCGACCTCGGAGCATTTAATGGCAATGAATTTGACGACATATTCGACCTGGGCCTGGCGGCGGCAGACGAAAGGCCTTTTTTATCGCGCCGCCTCGTGAACCCGGATATTGATAAATGGAAACATGTGCAATTACCTTTTGTGCACGGAGCAACGGTAAACAACATCAGCGCCGACACGAAACAGTTGGTGGCTATTGCCCATAAGTACAATGCCGACGTTGAGTCCATGGAAGGAGCGGCACTTCATTATACATGCCTCATGGAGGAGATACCTTTTATCCAGGTAAGGGCAATATCTAACTTTGCCGGAGAGAGAAACAAGGGTTTGTGGAAGATGCCCGAAGCAATTCATGCGTTGAATGAGGTGGTGAGGAGGATAGTGACCGGTGAAAGGTGAATAATTGGCAGATGGCATTTGTCACCTGCCACCTGCCCTCTGCCCTCTGCCTATTTCTAAAATGACAAAAATCAGTCGAGATGACATTAACCCTCGGATTTTCCCCATGCCCGAATGATACATATATTTTTGACGCCCTTGTAAACGGGTATATTGATAACGGCGGATTGAATGTTAAAGTGGTGATGGAAGACGTGCAAACGCTGAACGAACTGGCCATTGCAGGAAAAATCGACGTAACCAAGATCAGCTATGGAACGCTTCCGCTTGTTCTGAACGACTACGTCCTGCTAAATTCCGGTGGCGCTCTTGGGATGGGTGTAGGACCGTTGCTTATTTCGAAGATACCATTGCCACTGCCGGCAGTGAAACAATCGGTGGTTGCTATTCCGGGTAAACACACTACTGCACATGTTTTATTTTCTCTTGCATTTCCGGAAGCCACAAACAAAGTCTTCTTGCGCTACAACGAAATAGAAGAATTCGTGTTGAGTAACTCAGGATCCCTCGACGACATAAAATCGGTCAAAACCGGCGTTATCATTCACGAAAACCGGTTCACCTATACCGAAAAAGGCCTTATCAATTTATGCGACCTTGGCAGCTACTGGGAAAATGAAACCGGGCTACCGATTCCTTTAGGGGGAATTGTTGCAAAAAGAGCCCTTAAACGCGAGGTACTGCTCCAACTCCAGGAACTCATTCAAGTAAGTATTGCCTGGTCC
>JAFAGE010000179.1 GCA_023423015.1 Bacteroidota bacterium | reverse complement strand
TCTTTACATCGTACAACGTAATCGGCAAACTAAAATAAAGAAAGCTGTACCTGCGATTGCTTCGGAACAAGAGGCATAGCCTGTTTCGCTGCTACCTGGTATACCGGCGTTTCACAATAACGCGAGGTGACAACAATTTCCGTAGAACCCGCATAAGGTTTGAATAATTCCTCGACAAGTTCAGGCCGGTTATTCTCTTTCGACAGATGCGACAAAAACAGATGGCTCATATCGCGATTCCGATGTTTGAGGAAAAGATCGAGTGCCTGCCGGTTCGAAAGGTGTCCCTTCCCTCCGCGTATTCTTTGCTTCAGATGATAAGGATACCTGCCATTCATCAGCATTGCCTCGTCGTAATTAGATTCCAGGAATACTGCATTGCACCTGGAAAAACTATCCTCTAGGTGATTACAGCAATTGCCAATGTCGGTGAAAATTCCAACCCGCGTAGTTGATGAAGAAACAATAAAACTGTGTGGATCCGCTGCATCGTGAAACTTAGGAAAAGCATATACCGACATGCTGCCTACCTGCACCGGAACAAAGGCGCGGAAAGTATTTACCAGCTCCGGGTGCAGCTTAACGGAACTATTCAGTCGGGTACGGTCGGTTATGAAAACAGGCAGCCGGTGTTTTTTGGCGAGTACTTCGAGTCCGAAAATATGATCGCTGTGTTCGTGGGAGATGAAGACTGCTTTCACCTGCTGCATCGACAGGCCGAGCCGGAGTAACCGTTTTTCAGTTTCCCTGCATGACAATCCGGCATCCACAAGAATCGCTTCTTCAGATGTACCTACATAGTAACAGTTGCCATTGCTGCCAGAATTAAGGGAACTAACGAAGAGCGCCATCGGGGTACTAAAACTTTTAGCGAATGTAAGGGATTTCAGATTTTATTCTTTCGTTTTAGTGTCCATCAGGATGGTAACAGGGCCATCATTCACCAGGGATACTTTCATATCTGCTCCAAATATGCCTGTCTGCACTTTGCTAGGGCTTAGCTCCCCGAGTGCAGCAATCATCTGCTCGTAAAGTGGAATGGCGGTTTCTGGTCTTGCGGCCCGGATGTAGGATGGCCGGTTTCCTTTTTTCGTGCTGGCGAATAGCGTAAACTGGCTGATCAGCAGCAATTCGCCATTTACCTGTAAGATATTTTCATTCATAACGCCAGCTGCATCGTCGAAAATGCGCAATGACATAATCTTCGATGCGAGCCATTTTACATCCTCTGAGGTATCAGCTTCCTCAACTCCCAAAAGAATCAACAAACCTTTGCCGATGGCTCCGCAAATATTTCCGTCTACCCGAACAGATGCTTCGGACACTCTCTGTATGACTGCACGCATAAATAATAATTGGTCAGTGGTATAGTTTTTCCATTACCACAATCATGAAAAAGCTCGAAGGTAAAACAGCATTGATTACCGGATCAGATTCCGGTATAGGAAGAGCAATCGCTATTGAATATGCCCGCGAAGGTGCATCGGTTATTATAACCTACAATTCCGATAAGGAAGGTGCAGAAGGAACAGAAGCAGAGGCAAAGAAGACCGGCGCAAAAACGATGGTTACCAGGCTGGATGTCAGGGACGAAAAATCCATAGACGAAGTTTTTAATGCGATAGTGGCACAATTTGGTGGCCTTGACATCCTGGTGAATAACGCCGGCGTCAACGGCTCGAATATTCCCATTGAAGAGATGCCAACAGACGTTTTTGACAAGGCCATTCGCACGAATTTGTACGGCACCTTCTTCTGCACACGAAAATTTGTACAGTTGCTGCTGCCTGAGAAAAAGAAAGGGAAGATCATCAATATCTCATCCGTGCACGAAGAAATTGCTTCAAAAGGAAACGCAGATTACAATGCTTCCAAGGGTGGCATCCGCAATTTTATGCGCACAGTGGCGCTCGAGCTTGCAGACAGGGGAATTACTGTGAATGATATTGCACCAGGTATGATCCTGACACCCATGAACCAGGAAGCAATGGATGATGCGAAAGTGAGAAAGGAAAAAGAAAAAAACATCCCGATGCAACGGGCAGGAACACCGGAAGAGATAGCAAAGCTTGCACTATTCCTGGCCAGCTCAGACAGCGACTATGTAACAGGATCCTCATTTTTTATGGATGGAGGACTAACCATCAACGTAGGCCAGGGAGCGTAGTCAATACTGAAACTTTCGAAGCGCAGGCATCTTGAACCATGTGGCCACCACCACGGCCATCGTCATGCATCCTCCAAAAACTACAGAAGGCACCACACCCAGCAGTCGTGCCATCACGCCGCTTTCAAATTGTCCGAGCTCATTACTTGAGTTGATGAACATTGAGCTCACGCTTCCTACGCGGCCACGTAAGTGATCAGGCGTTTTCAGCTGCATAACGGTGCCGCGTATTACCACACTTACCCCATCGAGCATGCCCGCAAACACAAGAGCAACAAATGAAACTACAAACCATTGCGACAGGCCAAATATTACGATACAGAGTCCGAACCCGCCCACAGCAAAGAAAAGTTTCAATCCCTGCTTTTTACGTAGTGGCATAAGCGTTAGCATGATAACCATCACTATGGCTCCGATGTCTGAAGCGGCATTCAGCCAGCCAAAGCCGAGCGGCCCGATTTTGAGAATGTCGCGGGCATAAACAGGCACCATGGCCACGGCGCCGCCAAAAAGCACGGCAAACATGTCGAGTGCAAATGCCCCCAACAACTCTTTTGTTTTGTAAACGAAGCGTATACCTTCCTGCATGCTTTCCCAGGTTCTCCCCTCTCCCATAGGTTTCAACACGGGTCGCGCACCAAGTCGCGAAAGGAGGATCAGCGAAACCAGCATCGATGAGCAGATGACGATAAGCGTACCCGTATTGCCCGCAATAGCAATAAGAAACCCGCCTGCTGCGTGGCCGATCACGGAGGCAGACAGCCAGCTGCCCTGGCTCCACGTAGTGGCATTTTGTAACAGAGGCCGGGGTACGATTAACCCGATGAGCGCTGTGAAGTTTGGACCAGTGAATGAGCGAAGAATTCCCGTACAAAAGATCACGAAGTAGATACAATATGAAATCTGCGTTTTTGTAATGTGGCTGTAAGTAAACGGGGTCGACAGAAACAGTAACACACCTGCTGCACAGCTATAAAGAAACACACATCGCAAAAGCAATCCGCGTTTTTCACTTTTATCTATCACATGGCCCGAATAAAGGGCCATGGAAATTGCGGGTATAACTTCGGAAAGGCCGATGAGGCCAATAGCAAACGGATCGTTGGTAAGTTCATAGATCCACCACCCCACAAGGGTGCTCATCAT
>JAFAGE010000140.1 GCA_023423015.1 Bacteroidota bacterium | reverse complement strand
GCTTTACCAAAATGCGCGAATTCTTTTTTCCTGATAGCCTGAATTGCGAATGCCACGCCAAGGCAGACGGATATCAGCAACGTATAGTATGCGATCTGCACGTGGTTCTGGAAAAACAACAGTGTTGAAAATACCAGCGTCACTATGAAGCCGAGCAGGTATCTTCTTTGTGATAACAGGATAAGTCCGGCAAGTACAGCGGGAGCATACCCCATTGAAGAAAACTTGGTTGTATGACCAACGGAAACGATGATTGCGCTATAGGAAGAAAATGCGTAAGCAAGAGACCCCAGAATGGCGAGGCGGCTTCTAACTCCAAGGCTCATACACAAAATGTAGAAACCGGTACATGCAAGAAAGAAGAGGCCTGCAGGATCTGGTAATGATAAAGTAAATAAATGGTGCAGCCAGCCTAAGGTGATATTATGCATCGAACCCGTGAGTATCTGGAACGTTGGCATACCGCTGAAAAGTGCATTCGTCCAGAGCGGGTAATACCCGTGTTTTTCGTGGAATTCTATAGATTGCTGGGCAACACCTTTCCAGCCAATGATGTCATGCTGCGCCACGACCATTCCCTTGAATACAGGCAGGCAATACACGCAGGATATAACGAAAAATATTCCCAGTGCAATTGCATGAGGCTGAACTTTTTGCCACAATGACTTATTCATTATCAATAATTAATGGTGGAGCAAAGTAAGGGAAAAATCCCGTCTCATCTTCAATTGCCATCCCGCCGTTTCGTCGGCATATTCACACCGTGGGAAGTTCCGTCGCGTGTTTTTTATTACATTTAACTATGACTGTTACCTGCCGTTCATTATTATTACTTTTTTGCGTTTTCTCCTGCACCATAATTTCCGCACAATACAAACCATGGATGCTTGGGCCGTTTACGAAGCAGGATGCTGTTAACCCCTGCCTGGAACCTGGCGACCGTATGTTCACCGACCCGATTCTTAACAAAGAAGTGGCCTGGGAAGAAAAGTATGTATTTAACCCTGCTGCAGTAGTTCGGAATGGTAAAATTTACCTTTTATACCGCGCAGAAGATACCGTTCAGAAATACGCAGGGGTCTCTCGAATAGGCCTGGCCGAAAGTTCCGATGGACTGCATTTCACAAGGAGGGAAGCGCCGGTGTTGTTTCCGCAGAACGACGAATTCAAGAAATACGAGTGGGAGGGAGGCTGCGAGGATCCACGGATTGTGGAAGACGAATCGGGTACATATTACATGACATACACAGCTTACGACGGCACCACTGCACGCCTTTTTATTGCAACCTCAAAAGATCTTATCAAATGGACCAAGCATGGTTCTGTGTTTAAAAATGCGGAAGGTGGCAAATACGTCGACTATTGGTCGAAGTCAGGCAGCATCGTTTGTAAAAGAAAAGGAGAAAAGCTTGTTGCGACAAAACTGAACGGCAAATACTGGATGTATTGGGGCGAATCAAACATTTATCTCGCCACTTCCGATGACCTTGTGAACTGGACGCCCATTCCCGAAACAGATCCGGCGAAAAAACAATATGATTCCCTGCGCAACTACGAAGCGTTCAAAATCGCGTTTGGACCGCGCAAGGGAAAGTTCGATAGCCAACTCGTAGAACCAGGTCCACCAGCAATCGTTACCGACAAAGGAATCGTATTTATTTACAACAGCCGGAACAGCCCGGAATACGGTGATCCCAAACTTCCAGCCGGAACTTACTCGGCCGGCCAGATCCTCGCGGACCCGAAAGATCCTTTTCATATTATTGACAGGAGCGAAGAATCTTTTTTCATACCAAATAAGGAATATGAAATCACCGGGCAGGTGAACAATGTTTGTTTCCTGGAGGGACTTGTATATTATAAAAAGAAATGGTTCCTCTATTATGGTACTGCCGACACACAGATTGCGGTTGCCGTGAAATAACTTTTATGTTTAAACTCCTGTTCTTTGCGAAAGTCACACTTCTCTGTAACATCTGTTTCCTGGTAACCTTCGCACTACGCTTTATACCTGCTCTCGAGCAGGGAGTTGTTACATCTACGTTGCTGATACTTGGCAACATAATAGCCATCGTGTTTAATATTTTGTTTCATTTGATTTGGCTGTTTATGTTATTGACAGGACGATCGCTACGCGGCGTTGTACCTGTATGGATGATTGCCGTTAACTTTATTTTCCTGATTATACAGATAATACTTCTGGTGAAATGATTCACACCATCATCCGAGACCGGCCAACACGCCTCTTCATTATACTGGGAGGATTTTTTGTAGCCAATGCCATCATTGCAGAGGTGATTGGAGTAAAGATCTTTTCTCTCGAGGATACATTACATGTTCCAAAAGCTGACTTTTCACTTCTTAATGCCAACCACCTTTCTTTTAGTTTATCGGTGGGAGTAATACCCTGGCCGGTGATATTCGTAACCACTGATATCATCAATGAATATTATGGTGTAAAAGGCGTCCGCTTTCTTTCTATTCTTACTGCCTGCCTTATTGCATTTGCATTTATTGTGTTTTACTTCGCTATACACACAGCACCTGATACTTCGTTCTGGGTAGGTTCGTACGCCGGAGAAGGCGTGCCTGATATGCAGGCTGCTTTTGCCGCCATCTTTGGGCAGGGCATGAATATCATTGTTGGTTCACTTGCTGCATTCCTGCTCGGCCAGATTGCTGATGCATTTGTATTCAGAAGAATTAAATTTCTTACAGGTGAGAAAAGGATCTGGATGCGCGCAACACTAAGTACCCTGGTTTCGCAGCTGATCGACAGCTTCATAGTTACATACGTGGCATTCTACATCTTCCGCGGGGTGAGTATCGGACAGTGCACTGCCTGGGCACTTACAGCTTATTCTTACAAATTTGTAATTGCGATTTTGTTTACACCAGTGGTATATGGATTACACTGGCTTGCTGAGCGATACCTGGGACGGGAACTTGCAGCAGAAATGAAGAAGAGTGCATTGAAGGGTTACTGACCGTATATTCCACATTTGCCCGGGTAGATTTTCTATTTGTCACGTTTTATGATACTCCTAATTTTGACAAGGATATCATTGAGAAACAGAGCACTGTATACATAATTTATCTATGAAAACCGCCCGGGAATCAACACCATTATTTAGATTGATAGGATGACAGTAGGAACCGCGTCATCCTATCAATCTTTCTGGTCCTTACGCTGCCAGAACGCGGTAATTTCTCTTCCTGCTGGTCAGGTACTTCTCGTAAATAATTTCACTCATCGGCTTATTATACACCTTGCCTTCAACCCATGAAATAATATCCAGGTAGGCGAACGCCCTCGTTTCGAAGCGATTTTTCTCCAGGTGTTTAATTTTCTGGAGGAATAAACCCAGTTCCTGGCGAACCCGATGACGGGAAAATTGTAGCGATTGCCTCAGGAACCTGAACATCTCTTCTTCAACAACAGTCAGATTTTCCATTCGCGACATAAAGCGGAACACAGATTTGGTAAGCGGTTCCATAAGTTCAAAGTTGCCGAGCTCGTAGTGCGAAAGCAGGTGGAGCAGGCGCGCATAACATTGCAGATCATTCCTGAGATCGATAGGTTCATTGATGATGCGCTGCACGTAGTCGATTGTTGTATTATAATCTCCGCTTCCGAAATAAAGCGAAGCTATTTTGTAGTTAAATACGAGAATGCGATGTTTATCAAGGAACAAAGCATACTCCTCCAGCTTCTCTTCGATATGCGGTACGAGCGACAAGCCTTCTTTGAACGTTCCGCGCATGAAGTGGCGGTTGATTTTTGCCTGTTGTATATAAATAAAGGTCTGCACGCGGAAATTGTCGTGATGCTGCACGATGTGAGATGGCGCGAACCGCTCGAATTCTTCCAGCACAATGTCGAGCTGCTGATGGTTGCGTAAATCAAAGTGGGCATTCATGAGGTTGTGCATCCCTTTAATATAGTGCCCGGTTTCCACATCGATCATTTCGGGATTATCGCGGAATAGATCTACCCACTTT
This sequence comes from Bacteroidota bacterium, assembly GCA_023423015.1. GTDB lineage: Bacteria > Bacteroidota > Bacteroidia > Chitinophagales > Chitinophagaceae > Flavitalea. The sequence continues at coordinate 1,010 of JAFAGE010000140.1, read as the reverse complement.
TGTGCGTAGCGGTAATATTGCAGAAAGTCCTGCCGGATAAATGCGTACCAACCATAGCTCTGGTATAGATACAGGCGTTCATAAAATCCCGTTTGCTGATAAGCATTTGGCGGAAGATGTTCACGGAAAAATTGCCGCACACCCGCTTCGTCTTTTTCGTTCCGTGCATGCCCATTCTTCACATACCAGCTATACAACTGAAGCGCAAGGTTCGAAAGTTGCGTGATCATCTTCCGGCGCTCATGAACCATGTTGGCCTCGGCCGCGAGGTGGTCGGCCTTGTCCTGCAGCCGGCGGGTAATGTGCAGGGTCTCTATTTTCTTTTCCAATGAAATTACCTGGATAAGGATGGTATCCTGGTGGTAAGTGATAGCCGCTTCCTTCACCTTTTCAAGGATCTTCAGGCTTTGCAGGTAAAGACCTTTGTAATAAAGAATGCGGGCGTAATCGAGTTGTTCATTCAACTCGAAATCCAGGTTTTCAGAACGTTTAAGTAATCGAAGGCTGGCAAGTACCTGCCGGTAAAGGTGGGTTTTCAGATTCGACAGCTGCGGCTTTTCTGTGCCGGGCAGTTTTCTCAGGAGAAGCTTTTCATCGTACTCCTGCATTTTGTCGAGTGCATCGAACAATTGCACGATTTTCAGATCTTCCTTGGCCGAGTTTCGCTTTATATAAAGTTTGAAATGTCGTTTTTCGGATTTTTCCAGGGAATGGATTAGCTGAAATAATATGTCATTATAACGGCTGGACATAATGTTAAAATTCCTCTCAAAGCTACTGCCGGCGCGGGCTTCAACAATCACGCACTGTTTTTGGCGTCATAGCTTGCGCCAATTGTTGACCTGAAACGGCCGTGCACCTGTTTTATATTTGTGCAAGTGAATGAGATTTGATTCAAATGGCAGGCAATCGTGAAGCAAGAATCGGAAGAGGCTCATTTACTTAGTAAGCTTTGACACTCAGCACAAAACATACTATGTAAGATTTTCATATGGCAAGCAATCGTTAGA
>JAFAGE010000117.1 GCA_023423015.1 Bacteroidota bacterium | reverse complement strand
TGGATCTGCTGCAGGTCCTTCAATCGTTCATCATCGGTACCCGAAAAATAAGTCAGCGAACCAGAGCCAACGGTGGCACCAACTTTTACATTATAACCCCACCCTTCGAGTGTGTTTATACAATTGCGGACTTTCCCGGCATCCATATATCCGGCAGCGCACACGAGACCGATAGTGTCGCCTTTCTTCAAATAAGGTGGTGTTTTGACCATTATCTGCTCAGATTATTTCTTCAAGCAAACATGTTGATTGCTGAACGTTTAAGCGGTATCGTACGCCGCATTTCAATGCAAAGTTGTTAGGCTGGTGACCGACCGGGAAATTGAAACACACCGGGAAAGAATAATCGCGCATTTTGCTCATCACTATTTCTTCCAGCGCAATTCCGAATTCTTCTCCCGGATCATCCGGCTTGATCTTGAATCCTCCCAGTACCAGGCCTTTCAATCTCGCGATTTTATGAGTACGCTTCAGATTCCACAACATCCGGTCGATGCTGTACAGATATTCGCCGGTATCTTCGAGAAACAATATTTTATCTGTCGTGTTCAGGTCAGAAGCTGTTCCAGCAAGGGTTTCCAGCAGTTTCAGATTACCACCCACAAGAACGCCTTCCGCGATACCCTGCCGGTTGGCTGGTGATGATGAGAATGAAAACTCTGAACGTTTACCCATCAATGCATCGCGTATTGAGAATATGGTTTGCCGCTGTACATCCAGTGCTTTGTTCCAGTCTTTCGGAAAACTGTTGCACATTTTGGAATGAATGCTGGCTATATTGTAACGGCTGTTGATGTGCGCGTGCAGGATAGTCACATCGCTGAAGCCGATGATCCATTTCGGCTTTCTCACAAACTTTTCAAAATTGAGCCGGTCAATTATCCTTACCACACCATAACCTCCCCGGGCACACATGATCGCCTGGATGGAATCATCATCGAGCATTCGCTGCATGTCGCGGTAACGCTCTTCGTCTGTTCCTCCGAAACCGAAATACCTGCGGCCAATAGACGCACCTATTTTCACCTTTAAACCCCATTCCTTTATCTGTTGTATAGCGGGCTGTATGTCTTCAACGGTAATGTATCCTGCAGGCGAAGTAATGCCAATAACATCTCCTGGCTTGAGGTATCGTGGAATCACGGGTGGAACCGGATCGGGATTTTCAGCCCTGGATGGTATTGAGCCAACAATGCCAGCGCCCGTAAAAAGGGAAAGGAAATGTTTCCGGTTCATGTCTGGCTTAAAAGTAAAAAGATAAAAGGTAAAAGAAAACAGGTGATTACATTTGCATCTCAATTAACAGGATGAAGGATTACAAGAGGATTCTGGTTACGGCAGCATTGCCTTACGCAAATGGCCCCATTCACATTGGCCACCTTGCGGGATGCTACATACCAGCAGATATTTACGCTCGTTACCAACGCGCCCAGAAGCGCGATGTTAAACTTGTTGGTGGCAGTGATGAACATGGAGTACCGATCACCATCCGCGCAATGAAGGAAGGCATTACACCGCAACAGGTAGTGGACAAATATCACGGGATGATCAAAGACAGCCTCTTTAAAATGGGGATCTCCTACGATGTCTACTCCAGAACCTCAGCTAAAATTCATCACGATACAGCTTCTGATTTCTTTACCAACCTGTACAACAAAGGCTTGTTTGAAGAGAAAGAAACAGAACAATATTTCGACGAAAAAGCAAAAGTATTTCTTGCCGACAGGTACATTACCGGAACCTGCCCGGTATGCGGCAATCCGAACGCTTACGGCGATCAATGCGAACGATGTGGATCTTCGTTGAGCACGGAGCAACTAATCAATCACCGCTCTACACTCAGCGATGCTGTTCCGGTGAAGAAGAAAACAAAACATTGGTACTTTCCATTGCAGCAATACGAAGATTGGCTGAAGCAGTGGATTCTGGAAGATCATAAAGAGTGGAAGAATAATGTTTACGGGCAATGCAAAAGCTGGCTCGACAACGGTTTGCAGTCGCGCGCAATGACGCGTGACAGCAACTGGGGCATAAAAGTTCCATTACCGGAAGCAGAAGGCAAAGTATTGTATGTATGGTTCGACGCACCCATCGGCTATATCAGTGCCACCAAAGAACTTACCCCAGACTGGGCGGATTACTGGTGCAGGGAAGACACTAAACTGGTACACTTCATCGGGAAAGACAATATCGTATTTCACTGCATCATCTTCCCTGCGATGCTGAAGGCGCACGGAGGCTTTGTATTACCCGACAACGTGCCGGCAAATGAATTTTTGAATATCCAGGGAGATAAGGTTTCTACAAGTCGCAACTGGGCCGTGTGGGTTCACGAATACCTGGAAGATTTTCCGGATCAGCAAGACGTGTTGCGTTATGTGCTTTGCAGCAACATGCCCGAAACAAAAGACAACGATTTTACCTAGAAAGATTTCCAGGATCGTAATAACAGTGAGCTCGTAGCAATTTTTGGCAACTTCATTAATCGCACCATGGTGCTGA
>JAFAGE010000099.1 GCA_023423015.1 Bacteroidota bacterium | reverse complement strand
CGGCAAGGGAACAGTAGTGAAGTTATCTCCCGATGGCAAAATTTTGCAGGAAGTACCGCTGACCGGAAAGAAAGTGACGAACATTGCTTTTGGAGGAAAAGATGGCCGCACTGCGTATGTTACCCTGATGGACCAGGGCAACCTCGAAACATTCCTCATTGATGAGCCGGGCCGCGAATGGAGCATGATGCATAAATGAGTAAGTCGGGCTCCGGCCGGCCAGGCATTGTTGTTTGATCTCATGTTGTACATTTATGTAACCTCATCGCTCATCGTATGAAACACGTTGAATTTTTCGATCGCGATCACTTTGAATACAACTATCACCGGAAAAAGGCTGCACCGGAGCTCGAAAATTATATCGACTTTTTCTGGGAAACCCGTTTTGATGCATTGTGGCCTTCGGAGCCGACATTTACAGACATTCTGTTCCCGAATGTTGGTTATACCTACATGATCAACCTCGGTACGCCATTCAGTATTCAACTTGACCGCGACAAGCCATACCCGGTAAAAAACGACGCCTTTATTCCGCGTTACCGGAATATCTCCACGCACCATTCAGAAGGCAATCGCATCTTCGGTATCAAGTTTACGATATCACCTGTTGTTCTTGAAAAAAATGTCGACTTCTCCGAATACATTCACTCTCCCGCCTCGCTCGCTTACCTGATTGCGCAAGACACATTAAAGGCAGTGAAACATGCATCCGGTTTCAGCGAACGTGTTCAGATCGTTTCGGGATACTACCAGCAACTGATTCGTATGTACGAACATTCATCAAAGCCCGTGCAGGTAGTTAAGCAAAGCATCGATGCAATTAAAAGAGAAAATAAGTGGGATATTACCGTTGCGCAGATTGCTGAATCTGCAGGTGTTGATATACGAACGCTTCAACGATTCTTTGAAAGCACAACCAGCATTTCAACCAAGCAGGCTTTACAGATGATACGAGTTCGCAGGGCAATTTCGGAACTGATTGCATCTCCCGACACTTTCGATTGCAAGGCATTTGGGTATTACGACAACAGCCATTTCTATAAACAATTGCATGCGTTTTTCGGTAACCATCCTTCATTTGATAAAACGAATTACCTGAGCCTGTTGCATGAATCGCCGGTGAAGATCCATTATTAGGATAAAGGCCAGCTTATGCAATTATTCCTCCACAATCTGCTTCAGAATCCCCAAAACCTGCTTCCAGTTTTCTTCTGAATGATCGCGGGATTTTTCGTCGCGGCAATTATCCTGCACAATTGTGAGAATTACCTGGTCGTTGGCCGAAGTAATTTTATAATAAACGTTATTATAGTTCTCAGGTTTGTCGGCCAGGCCCGACATGGAACTGTAGTACGTGGTATGAAGCAATTCGTTTTCGCGAATATCGATAATCGTTCCTTTGTCTTCGTAACCGTTCCCATCCCATTCTCCCGAATAAGTGATGGAGCTTCCTTTTTTCCAATCGGTCGTTGTCTGGGTACCAAACAGGTATTTACTGATTTCTTCAGGAGTTGTCAGCGCACGCCAGACACGTTGAGGAGAAGCGTTCAATAAAACAGAAACAATGGCAGTATACGGCATAAAATTCATTTAAGACAAATATACCACTACCCTCCTGCACGCAACTTTACGAATGCTGATTTTTTTAGTTTAGACACGGGCCTGTAATTTAATATCGTAACTCCCGACGTCAATGTTTCTGCACCAATCAGATGCAAACGCACCTGTTGTGATAAACCTTCAAAAAGCGGTTTGCCCCTTCCAAGGATAACTGGCTGTATGGCCAAAATATATTCGTCTATCAGTTGAAGAGCTGTAAAAGATCGTATGATACCTGCACCACCAAACAGCCAGATATCATTGCCCTCTTCTTCCTTTAAATGCTGTACGGTTTCACGAATATTGCGATTGATCACCATGCCATTACCTTCCACATGCTTCAGTGTTCGCGAAAAAACATATTTGCGAAGTTGCCTCCCGAAATTACTCAGCGGATTTTCTGAAGAAGAAGAATCGTGTGATGCCAGGTAAGATCCATATTGCTCATAGGCTACGCGACCAAAGAAAACGATGTCGAAACGCGAAAGAAATTCCTGAACATACGACTCATCCTGGTCAACCATCAGCCAGTCGAGTTTTCCCGCATTGTCTTCGATGTAACCGTCGAGCGACATAGCTATTTCTGCGATAACTTTCCTCATTGGCGGCTGCTTGATGCAAACTTAATTCGCCCTGTATATTCACGGCGGGTGTATTAACGGCATATTCAGGTGTTGATCGCGACATAAAGAATCTATAATTTTAGTTCATGAAGAATATCGCCATCATTGTTCCAAAGGGAGCTATACTGGGAAGCATTGAAGGTCCCCGACAGTTACTTTCAGGAGTAAATTCCTACACGAAAGACCAGGGTAAATCACCGTTGTTCAAGATTCACCTCGTCGGTCTTACGCAACAAACGCCGCTTGTGAATGGAGTTTATTCCATTAACTCCGATAAAACCATCCGTGATGCTTTCCAGTACGATCTTGTAATTATCCCTGCTGTGGATGGTGATATTTCCAAAGCACTGGAAATAAATGCAGAGTTTATACCATGGATCGTGGACCAATACAGGCAGGGCGCAGAAGTAGCGAGTTTATGTCTCGGAGCATTTCTGCTTGCGTCTACAGGATTGATAACGGGGAGAAAGTGTGCAACGCACTGGATGGCCGCAAACGCATTTCGCAAGATGTTTCCCGAAGTTAACCTGGTGGCGGAAAAAGTGATTACTGATGAACATGGTATATATTCGAGTGGCGGCGCATATTCTTACCTGAACCTGGTACTTTACATCATTGAAAAATACGCCGGCCGCGCTGCCGCAATATTCTGCTCCAAAATGTTCCAGATCGATATTGACCGTGCCAGTCAATCACCGTTTATCATGTTTAACGGACAAAAGGAACACGAAGATGAGCCGATCAAAAAGGCGCAGATATTTATCGAACAGAATTTCCAGGAAAAGATAACGGTTGACGAACTCGCATCGATGCTGGCGCTGAGTCGGCGCAATCTCGAACGCAGATTTAAAAAAGCAACGTCGAATACAGTTGTTGAATACATACAGCGGGTAAAAATCGAAGCCGCGAAAATGAGCCTGGAAATGTCGCGCGAGAATGTAAATGAAGTGATGTACAAGGTAGGCTACAACGACACCAAGGCATTCCGCACAACGTTCAAAAAAATAACCGGCCTCTCCCCGATCCAGTACAGGAGCAAGTATAATAAGGAAGCGGTGTATGCCTGATGAGGAGCCCTATGCCCTATGCCCCAAAAAAGCGGCTTCATTTTTGCGGGTCTAACCGGCCGATCCGGGTGATAAAACGGGCCCTGAATCGCATTAAAATTCGGTTACCCGCGCTTCCTTTCCTTTTTTATTGTTAATTTTGGCTCTCTTCTACAATCCGCCAGCACCCTATCGGTAACCAATAACAGGTTCCAGCGGTTCACTATCCTTCCAAATTCCACTCTTGTTACAACGATCCACAAC
>JAFAGE010000434.1 GCA_023423015.1 Bacteroidota bacterium | reverse complement strand
TGAATCGCATATGAAAAACGGGAAGGCTATTTATGACCCTTCTCTGCACATCAGAAGTGAGGAATGGTATTTCCTCGGTTTTACCAGCTTGATTTTATTGGTGAGCTACCTGGGTATGGCCCTTGTAATGACACTTGTTATACAATACCTGTTTGCCGGCACTATGAAAAGCGCCGCCGGTACCGTTTATAACCATTCATTAAAATCTCTCGGACTAGGTTTCCTGTTCTTTATCGGAATACCAGTTGTTGCATTAGCTTCGCTTATTACTGTAATAGGTGTACCAATCGGTATCCTGATGATTCTCGCCTACATTGTTCTAATCCTTCTTGCCACGGTAATCACTTCAGTTGTTGCTGCTAACTGGCTCAATAATGTGTATGAAAAGAATTGGAATTTCTGGCGTTTGTCATTTGCCGCCTTTGGGATCTTTGTTTTATTAAAATTGATATTCTTAACACCCGTGGTTGGGGGAATTATATTGCTTCTGCTGGTCTGTTCTTCATTTGGAGCAATTCTTTATAATATCATTTCGATGAGAAAGTCGGGAGCTGTAACTAGCCAACCTGCATCATAAGGCGCAGAATATACGATACACAGCGAACTCTTTACCAGTATCATCTCCTGATACATTGTACAAAGATGGCAACTGATACCTTGGTAATTACTAAAGCCATAAATAATGAACCAAGACTACTCGGCTTATAAGTTAAAGCACCAGCAAACGGATTTATCTACTCAGTCGCTCAAATGATCACTCAGTCCTTAACGCTTTCACCGGATTTGACAAAGCTGCTTTTATCACTTGTGAAGCTATCGTCAGTGAGGCAATAAGAAAAGAAGTGATAATGGCAACGATGAAAATACCAGCACTGATATTGATGTGATAGGCAAAATTCTGCAGCCAGCTATTCATCGCATAATAGGCAACGGGAGCGGCGATCACAAAAGCAATGCATATTAATGACATGAATTCTTTTGAGAACATATACACAATACCTTGAAGCGATGCACCCAGTACCTTACGGATTCCCACCTCTTTTGTTCGTTGCAGGGTTGCAAAAGCAATCAGGCCATACAATCCAAGGCAACCAATCACGATAGCGATGCCCGCAAAGAACCGGAACGCTGTATATAGCTTTTGCTCTTGCTGGTAGAAGCTGGCAACACGCTCATCGAGGAACTGGTAATTGAACATTTCATCCGGAAATAATGCCATCCAGTTTTTTTCAATATTAGCTATGGTTTGCTTCAATCCTTTCGCTTGCAGGCTGACGCTGGCCCTGAAAAACCGGTCGTTATCATAATCCATAATCACAGGCCTCCTCATTTTGTGTTTCGATTCACTTTGAAAATCCTGCACTACCCCGACAATGGTAAGATAATCGCCTCCACCCTTGAATCGAACTCCGATCGCGAGTTGTGGGTCCCGGATACCTAACTTGTGGATCAAGGTTTCATTGACCACCACCTGTCCAGGAGTATCATTCGCCTCTTTACGAGCTGGCATTTTACCGGCCAACATAGTAAGGCCAAACATTTCTGTGTAGTGTTCGTCCACGAATTTTATTTCTGTTACGTCCTCCTTATCGATACCGCGATCCGGAGCTGAGAAGGGAGCAAAACTTGCATTGAAAGTTGGTTCGCCGCTTGAGAAGCTGGTGGCAGTAATGCCTGGAGTGGACATCAGCCGTTGCTGAAGCACTTCGCGTTTGCTTCCGTCCGGAACAAAAAATGAAACGATCATATCCTTCTTAAAGCCCAGGTCCTGGTTCGTGAAATAGTCCATCTGGGAAGCAACAACCAGTGTGCCGATGATCAGCACTTGCGAAATGATAAACTGTGTTACAACCAAAGTTTTGCGCAGTGAGAAGCCGCGCACCATGGGTGTCATCGTATTTTTAAATGCCTTCACAGGGCTAAAGGCAGATTGTACAAAAGCAGGATACAAACCGGCGATTAATGTAAGAGCCACCGTTAGACCTGCAATAAAAAATATCACCTGCCTTTCAAACAAAGCATCAGGCCCGATGTTTAATTGCAGCCAGTCTGTGGCATTCGAAAGAAACAACGCTGCAGCGAGCACGCCAAGTAGCAGGGCCAGCAATACCATTAGTGCAGTTTCGCTAAGAAACTGTCGCACCAATTGAAAACGATCGGCGCCTAGCACTTTGCGCACACCTACTTCTTTGGCTCGCTTGGCAGATAGCGCGGTAGAAAGGTTGATGAAATTTATAGCCGCTATCATTATGATAAGCAACCCAACCGCCCCCACTGCCCAATAAGTTTCCTTCGATACAGTCGGCATGTCGCTGTTATGCAGGTAACGGGTGTCATAGTGTATTTCACGAAGCGGTTGTAACGGCAGGCGTACTTCTTTAGCAAAGTTCTCACCCCAGTGTCGCGTGATAAAACCATATACCTGGCCTTGTAATTTCTTTATATCATAATTCTCCGGCGTGACGAAATAGGTGAAGGCTCCCATTATTTGGATAATATGCATCTTCTCAGGATTGAGCTCTTTCCTGATCGTTTCAAAGGATACCAGGAACCTGATAGGAAGATGTGTATTCGGCGGGGGATCTTTTATGACTCCTGTTATCTTGAGGTCGTATTGATTGTCGAGTTTGATAACCTGTCCCATCGCCTTGCCTTTAGCAAAATATTTATTCGCCATGCTCTCCGTCAACACTGCGGAATTTGGGGCAGACAACGCCGATCGGAAATCACCCGCAAGCCACGTATAATCGAACACATTCATGAAGTGTTGATCTGCGAAACAGTAACTTTTCTCCTTGTACCGTTGCTCGCCGATTTTCACAACAACCTCATTTTGAAACCATACCTGCGTTACCTCCAGTTCCGGGTAGTCATGTCGCAGAGCTGGTGTTATTGCCATCGATACGCTCGGATTAAAATCGATTGCATTCAGGGTGACACGATAGATACGATCTGCCTTACTATGATATTCGTCGTAACTCAGCTCATTGCGGACTACGAGGAAGATGATAATGCAGGTCGCGATACCTAAAGCAAGACCGAATACATTCAATAAAGTAAAACTGAGATGACGACGGATATTGCGAAAAGCCATGCGGAGAAGATCGGCAGCCATGAGTGTTACTATTAGGGGGTGACTGCGGGTATGCACGGAATTATGTGCCAATGTCAGAAACTCGTGACAATCAATAGTTCGAGAAGTTCGGCCTGGGTGAAATGTGCGGTTGTGATACAGTCGATGTGCGGGTTTGAATGTCGGTCCATTATCTTCTAATATGTCGTAAATTCTAATTGATCTAACGGCGACATATGAAATCGTTCATTTTTTCCTTCACAACTCGCAAATAATCAATAAAACCCCCAATTCAATTTGCATCTTTTTTACAAGCTGATTATCTTAGTGCTTCCTTTCTTCCATCAATCCCGCGAGAAGCTACCCGACTTTTTCTCTTCATAAAAACACAATAAACACTTAACCAATGAGAATTGCTTCTGCGGCAATACTTGCCCTTCTTATCCTAACCTCCTGTGAGAAAGAATTAGTTACCAGCGAAGAATCGATTAATGCAGAAACTGTTAGCAGCGACGCCGCGGGTCCGGGCGAGTTTGCCAACTGTAAATTGCGTCGCATTGTACATGAGCATGGAGGTGTGCGCGACCTGTTAATCAATGGACTATTTACCTACAATTCTGCCGGCAATCCCATAAGCCTTACATATGTTGACGGTGGCACAGGCAACCCTAACCAATACTTCTTCTACGATAAACAGAACAGGCTGAGAGAGTGGCGTTCTGCTTATGACCCAAACAGCGTGATGGAATCTTACACCCATAAATATGGTTACGACCAAAATGGCGTACTCGCTGTAGATACGTTCCTTTTCCATGCAAAGTTTGACTGGAATGAAGAAAACCAGGATCTCATATTTACAGGATGGGGCGATACCACTGTTAGTTTACTCACATACGATACCCAGGGGAGAGTAGTGAAAGAAAGCATCCGGGATTTAAGCACAGGTAAGGTTCGCAATCCCACATACACATACGATAATCGTGGAAATATTGGTGTTCTTGGCTGGAGATCCTCTTCATACGATAATAAAATAAGCATCTATCGCGCGCATCCTGTGTTCCAATTTATATTCCGAAACTACAGCAGGAACAATGCAGCCCCGGTAGCAAAGTATAATTCCAGGGGCCTTCCATTGTCGGTAGACGGAACTGCTATGAACGACAATTTCTTCCAGGCTTATCCTGCATTTCCTGCAGAGTATTATAAAGGCGGTATTTACAAATTAATTTATGATTGTCAGTAGTTGGGAAAGGTGATCCACCTTCGCTTATACTTTACCCATACCTGGTACGACACCTTATGAGGCTATTATTCTCATTCTTCTTGATTTTGCTTTTCGGCACTTCCTACGGACAAACCTTTACGTATCCTTCTATAAAAGCCGAAGGACAAACCCTTACTGAGTTTATTCCTGCCGACTGGGTAATTCGCGACAGCGCAACAGGCGATCTGAATAAAAATGGAGTAGCCGACGCGGTAGTGGTTCTTCAGCATAGGGATAGTGTACGCATCGTTAACAGGCATGAAGATACCGTGCTCACCCAGCCAAGAATTCTGCTGATACTGTTTAAAGATTCAGCTACAAATACTTATCGATTGGCAGAACAGAACAATACTTTCATTCTCATGCACGACAACGCTGCTATGGATGATCCATTCCAGGATATATTAATAGAAAAGGGAATTATTAAGATAGACTTCCAGCTGTTTTATACTATGGGGAGCTGGTACACAACAAGCAGTACATACAAATTCCGTTACGACGGCAAAGCGTTTATCTTAATCGGTGCAGAGCTTTCAACCCTTCATAGGGCAACGCTTGATTCTGAAGCATACAGTTACAATTTCCTCACCAAACGAAGAAGCCACACAAAAGGCAACGAACAAAAAGGAACTAAGAAAACAACATTCCAAAACATAAAACCCGACAAACTTCAAACTCCAGGCACCCTCACCGAACCTTTCAATTGGGAAGTTGAGCCGGGAGTTTATTTGTGAGGTATGGAGTCTACTAAATTAGATGCTATTCTCCCAAAAATTGGTAAACAGCAATTCGATTCTGCAGTTATCCTAAATCGCCTGGTTCAGATGCATATTCGCTAGTCTGGCGCCTGCATCTTTAGCAGAAGCCGGTTTAATAAGATGCTTTACTCCGATAGAATCCAGGGAACTTAAAAGTGGGGGAGAGATATCTGATAGACTTACAAGAACGACGTTTGAATAAAGTTCTTTAAGGTTTCGTAAATGAATCGCCGTAGATAAAGGGAGTTCTCCATAGCTTTTAGCGTCCTTTACTTCGACCGCAATCATTTCACCATCCTTATTGTAGAAGATAAGGTCGGGTTGAAAGCCCAGCCTATGCGAAGTCTTAGCTACCTCAATACCATTTTCAGTCAACGCCTTTTCGAGTTCATTGATATATTGGAATAACGTAAGCTTCATAAAGTAAAATTAAACTTTTTGTTTGATGCTTTTGAGAAAGCTATGCCAACCAAAGTCATAAAGAGGCCGATCAATCCCGATATAAAACTAATAACAGTATCAGTTGTTTTATCTGCAGCCTTACTTTCAGGGAATAGCCCATGGTGAACAAGCAAAAAAATGGCCACCAATCCTATCAGAGGTGCAAGAATAATAGACTTCCAGTTTTTTGTGAACTCAGATGTAATCGAGGTGTACGTACTGATCCAAATGCCTGACAATTCAAATGATTTTATGGATATAGTTGCCCTGCTTTTTGAAACTTTAATGCCAAAACTTCTAAGTCCGTCTTTTATCTCATTGTGATAATAGTCAATTCGGTTTTTTATTTGGCTTAGATCGGATCTGTTTTTCGGATTTTCAAGACAGACTGTCAGCACCCGGTTTGTAATACTTGCCAGGATGAACACATCAGTTTTCGTCACACCAAATATAAAATTGTCAATTGGAAACAACCCCGCAAATAGGCTACTGGCGAAGGTGGCTTCCAGATTATTCGAGGGATAAATTCCCTTTAATGCTTCAATTACATAGGGTGCGTCTTTATCTACCTGCACCTTAAATTCTCCGTACATATTCTCGTCACAGATGCGAATGTTGTGAAACTTTAGATACTGGCAGATAGCAAAATTGAAAAACAGAAAAGATATCGGGTAAAGCCTTTCCGGAGCAGATATTTATCTATGGAATTTGGTAGATAAATATTTTTATCCGGGTAGTTTGTCGGCCAAGACCTAAAACTATGCGACAATTATGCTGGTTGTTTGAAAAAGGGTTTAATTATAATCGCTCTCCGCCCTCCATC
>JAFAGE010000320.1 GCA_023423015.1 Bacteroidota bacterium | reverse complement strand
GACGTGAGACGTGAGACGGCAGACGTGAGACGGCAGACGGCAGACGTGAGACGTGAGACGGCAAGCTGCCATCTGCCACTTCACCTCTCCCTACAAAGTAATTTTATCCTTCAGCAAACGCCCTTCTTCACTAAAGTACAGGTTGCGTTTTTTGAGGTCGCCTTTTTCGACAGCAATTTTGTATTGCTGTGCTGCGTCTGGAAATTCGATGCGGCTGGTTTCCGACACATTCCATTCGGCATATTTGCTTTTGTCGAAGCCGTCCTGTACTGCAGAAGGCAAATCATCTTCGTTAATCGAAATTTCGGTGTTTTCCCAGGTTCCTTTATTATTGAACGAGGCAATATGTGTAGCACTGTCGAGCATGAATGTTGCAGTAAATCCGGAAAGTTTGTCGCGCCATTCCACACTGGTAGCCTGGGGATATTTGCCGGTAAACGCATCGGTAACTTCCGCAGGTATCTTGCGGATTTGTGCACTCGCAGATGAATAAACCGAAACAAATAGTACCAGCACTGCGAGTCGTAACAAAGGTTTCATAATATATAATGCTTTAGTTTGCACCGCAAGATTAAGATGGAAATGTGAAAAGGAAAACATAAAACGTGAGACGTGAGACGTGAGACGGCAGACGGCAGACGTGAGACGTGAGACGTGAGACGGCAGACAGCAGAAGGCAGCTGGCAATGTAGGGTGAAGCGTGTTGCAGTAGCAAATGAGCGGAGAGCGGAGAACGGAGAACGCAGAGCGGAGAACGGAGAACGGAGAACGCATATCGATTACAATGACTACAGTATTAATAACGGGAGGAACAGGCTTAATCGGTTCAGCACTGGCGGAGATGCTGGTGAGTAAAAACTATCGGGTGATTGTTTTGTCGCGGGAGCCGCGGGAGAATAACGCGACAGTTTCGTTTGCACAGTGGAATCCGGACAAACTGGAAATTGATCCTGTTGCAATCAGCCAGGCTGATCATATTATAAACCTTGCCGGCGCAGGCGTGGCCGATAAACGATGGTCGAAAAAACGCAAGGAAATTATCGTTAATAGCAGGGTTAATGGAGGGAAAACGATTGTAAAGGCTTTACAGGAGTTGCCCAACCATGTTCAAACGGTGGTGTCTGCTTCAGGAGAGGGATGGTATGGTCCGGATAAAAAAGGTCAACCTCCCTTCAGAGAATCTGATCCGCCGTACAATGATTTTCTCGGGAATACATGCGTGCAATGGGAAAAAAGTATAGAACCGGTTACGGGTATGGGTAAGCGCCTGGCTATTTTACGCACCGGCATTGTTTTGAGCAACAAGGGAGGTGCATTCCCCGAATTCAAAAAACCTTTCCGGGGCGGTGTAGCTGCAATCCTTGGATCGGGAATCCAGAAAATAAGCTGGATTCATATTCACGATATCTGCCGGGCATACGTAGTTGCAATAGAAAATAAAAACTTCAGTGGAGTTTATAATGCTGTGGCACCGGAAATAGTTTCGAACAAAGATTTCATGATCAGGCTTGCGAAGGCACGACGCAAGCCTTATCTGCCGGTGCATGTTCCTTCTTTTGTATTGAAAACGATGTTGGGCGAAATGAGTGTGGAAGTATTGAAAAGTGCATCGGTGGACAGCTCTAAATTGCGTGGGTCAGGATTTACATTCGTTTACCCAACGTTGGATGCGGCATTTGGAGAGCTTTTGCGAGAGGAATAGGGAGGTGAGAGGTGAGAGGTGAGCGGTGAGCGGTGAAAGGTAAGAGGTGAGCAACTTCAGCTATGTTTCTGGTGATAGAGGCTACTAAATTCTCCTACGCGGGCGCGTCCGTTTTCATCAAAGTTGAGCCTGTGCAGTTTAAGCAATTGAATGTCGCTCTCAAATACCTTGCGGTGTCTGGGATCTAAAAAACCACCATATTCACCGGCTTTCGCTGTTGGATCGTATTGCAGGGGCGGATCACACAACGTGCCGCGTGGATACATGATTGATGGTTCGCGGCCCCCACGAATATCAAGAACCTTTGGGTGCACCAATCCTAACGTATGACCATATTCGTGCGCAGCTGTTGTAGAGGTTTGTAATAAATTATCCAGCTTGAAATACCCGGTATTGCATCCAATACCATCTACAAATGAAATATTTCCAACAGCATATTCCTCTATGCGGAAATAATTATTTCGCGGATCGTCGTTGTACCAAACTATTTCGGGAGCCAGTTGCGGCTCTGAAAAGCCGGTGATCTCGAATTGTACTCTCCATTTACGTTTGCCTTGTACAATGAAGGCTTCGGGCTCGTTCCAGTGCTTACTTATAGCGTTTACGATCTGGTTTGCAATTTCAGGGGTTGCTGCCTGGCCATAGATACAAATAACCGATCGTATTATGAGTGTTCCGGTTTTGCTATCGAGCTCAGCCTCTCCCATGCCCGTTAATTTCTAAGCGGTTTGCCAGTCTTGATTACACTCTGAATTCTTTCCAAAGTTTTCCTTTCACCACTAAGGCTAAGGAAAGCTTCGCGCTCCAGGTCGAGTAGATATTGTTCGCTTACGTTGGTTGGTTCACTCAGGTCGCCTCCACACATAACATAGGCGAGCTTTTTTGCCACTACCACATCGTGATCAGTTGCATAGCCGGCGCGCCACATTCCATGTATACCTGCATACAATGCGCCCAACGCCGAACGTCCGAGTACGCGTATGTCACTGCGTTGAACGGGTTGCTGGTACCCGCTGTCGAAGAGCTCGATCACAGATTTTTTTGCTTCGGCAATTCTCCTTCCCTGGTTAATCACTGTTTCGTCGTTGCCTTTTCTGAAAATACCCAGATCATATCCTTCCGCAGCGGAAGTCGAAACTTTTGCTGTTGCTATGTTTAGAAACCGGTTTTTGAGAGTAACGGTTTCGGGTTCGTCGTCGTGCATTTCATCGGCAGCACGCAACACAAATTCCTTGGTTCCTCCGCCTCCGGGGATAACGCCAATCCCTACCTCAACCAATCCGGTATATGTTTCAGCAGCGGGACATGCTTTATCGCTATGTAGTAGCAATTCGCAGCCGCCGCCTAACGCCAGTCCGTGTGGCGCTGCTACTACAGGTATGGCGGAGTAACGCACGCGCATCATGGTTTTCTGGAATAATCGGATCGCCATATCCATCTCATCAAAGTCCTGCTCTACGGCAAACATGAATATCATGCCCACATTTGCTCCTGCACTGAAATTCGCACCATCATTGGCGATCACCAGGCCTTTGTATTTTTCTTCCGCAATTCCTATTGATTTTTGTATTCCCTCAAGCACGTCACTGCCAATGCTACCCATTTTTGTATACCATTCCAGGCCAAGCACATCATCACCGAGATGATATAAGCGGCAAGACTGATTTTTCCAAACCGTCTTGTCCTCGAAGTTTTTCATTACGATAAAAGCATCGCCACCGGGAACTGCTTCATATTTGCCGCTGGTGATGTTGTAATAGTGACGGCGACCATGTTCAATTTTATAGAAGTTGTTTATGCCTTTGTCCAGCATTTCATCAACCCATGCTGCTACAGTATAGCCGGCAGCTTTCATTTTCTCCACCGTTTCCTTTACGCCCAGTACATCCCAGCTTTCGAAAGCGCCAATTTCCCATCCAAATCCAGCCATCATCGCATCGTCGAGGCGATAAACTTCATCACTGATTTCGGGAATACGATGAGAGATATATGAAAACAATCCGTAGTGGAATTTCCTGTAAAACTCAGCTGCCTTGTCCGAGCCGTTCACGACCATGCGTAAACGTTGTTTAAGGTTGTCGAATGGCTTTGCAGCTTCAACGCTCGAAAACTTTGATTTTTTGCGTGGCTCGTACTCGTGGGTGTCGAGGTTCAGCGTTAGTATTTCCTTCTCTCCGCCCGCCCCTTTAGTTTTTTTGAAGAATCCTTCTCCGCTTTTATCACCAAGCCTGTTATTATCCACCATCTTCTGAAGCCATCCAGGAACTACAAATACGTTTCTTGCTTCATCAGATGGGCAATTATCATAAACACCCTTTGCTACTTTTACAAGCGTATCGATGCCCACTACGTCAGCCGTTCTGAAAGTGGCAGATTTCGGTCTGCCAATTATTGGTCCCGTTAATGCATCAATTTCGTCGATGGTAAGTTTTAGTTCATCAACCAGGCGGAATATGGACATAATACCAAATACACCAATGCGGTTTGCAATAAACGCTGGCGTGTCTTTACAAAGCACCGTTGTTTTGCCAAGCTGCAGGTCTCCGAAGGCCATGAGAAATTCTATCACTTCCGGTTTCGTATCTGGTCCCGGGATTATTTCAAGTAACCGCAGGTAGCGTGGTGGATTGAAAAAATGTGTTCCGCAAAAATGTGCCCTGAAATCGTCGGAACGTCCTTCACTCATCATCCTGATAGGAATGCCGGAAGTATTCGAGGTAATAAGTGTTCCGGGTTTGCGGTGCTGGTCTACTTTAGCAAACAGATCTTTCTTGATATCCAGGCGTTCAACTACAACTTCAATTACCCAGTCGCAATTTTTTATATCCGGAAGATTATCGTTGAAGTTGCCTGTTGATATGAGCCTGAGAGCAGATTTTGAATAGATGGGAGATGGGTTTGCCTTAACTGCTGCAGCAAGCGCATCGGCAGCCTGTTTGGTTTCCATATCCAGTAACAACACAGGTATTCCTGCGCCTGCCAAATGACAGGCAATTCTGGATCCCATTACGCCGCTTCCGAGTATGGCTACACGTTTGATGATGCGTTTTGACATAGAAGATTGGTTGCTTACTCACAATATCGTGAGTTAAGCTTAAAACTTAAAACTTCCGGGTAAAAACGTTTTGCAGAGTAAAATCCAGGCTTAGCTTACCCCCGAGCCCGGCGCCACATCCTGGTCGGGATTTACAAATACCAGCTTTCCGTTCTGTTCTGCCATGAGGATCATGCCGTTGCTTGTAATTCCGCGCATTTTGCGTGGTGCAAGGTTTACCACCACCACTACCTGTTTATTGATGATCTGTTCCGGTTCGAAATGCTGAGCAATGCCGGAAACGATGGTGCGGGTTTCGAAGCCCAGGTCAACTTCGAGCTTTAACAACTTGTCGGCCTTTTCTACTTTTTCGGCAGCAACTATTTTACCGGTACGTAAATCAAGTTTGGCAAAATCGTCGTATTCTATTTCTGCTTTCACTGCCGCATGTGCGCTTGCTTCTTCTTTTGGTTCTTCCATCTTCTCCGGTGTTTTGCTGCCTGATTCGAGCTTCTTTATTTGTCTTTCGATTTCTTCGTCCTCTATTTTTCTGAACAGCAATTCGGGTGCTCTCAAGCTATATCCTACACTAAGCAAACGTAATTTGCCTGCGTTCTCCCACTCAAGCATTTTGTCTACCACCTTCAGCATGTGCTGAATTTTTTTTGCAGTTGAAGGCAGGAATGGATTGACAAATATGGCCAGGTTCGCGGTGAGTTGTAAACAGAGGTGAAGACAATTATCAATCAATTTTTGTTGCGATGGATCTTTCTCCAGTTCTCGCGCAACAATCCATGGTTGTTTGTCCTGCATGTACTTATTGCCTTTACGGGCAATATCGATCACTTCGAAAATAGCGTCGCGGAATTTGTAAGTTTCGAGCGATTGCTCAATCTTCTCTTTAGATGAGCCAATATCTGCAATGAGCTGACGGTCTGCTTCGTCAACCAGATCCTGGTGCAATGGCGGCACTTTTCCTTTGCATAGTTTATGCATCAGCACCATGGTGC
>JAFAGE010000252.1 GCA_023423015.1 Bacteroidota bacterium | reverse complement strand
GGTCAGGAACAGCAGGTCGAACATTACTGCCCCGCCGGCAACCAGCACGATGCCGAGGATGTGTATGATTTCAATAATGGGATATAGCCACGTCGACTGGCGAATGGACGAAGCAATGGCAGAAGCTTCCAGGAATTCAAAAAGGGTGGCGAGCAGTTGCTGCACGATCAGCGCAATTCAAACTTATCGCCATCTACAAATATCCTTTCGGCGCGCATTTCGTCTTTGATCTCCTTGTGAGGATAACCTACTACCCTGAGTTTTGAACCTTTTTTCATTTTGTTGGTAGGAACACCGCGCGACTCCATTCTACTGGTTGGTGCAAGCACCACCAGCCAGGTTTTGTCGTTGTGCTTAACTTTTGCCGTAGCATGGGGATTTTCGAAGGTGAACGACTCGATAGTGCCCGTGTAATCAAGAGTTTTGGATTGGTCGTAATTAGACCAGCCATGATGAAAAACCACGAATGAACTGAACAACACGGCGGCTGCCGCAACGGTGAATAATCGAAGGTGTTTCATAACGAAAGTTTTAATGAACACGGATTATTCAAGTTACTGAAAATTGCGGATTACTTTTGCGCATCTGTTTACATTCACCAAATTCGCGCATGCTTAGCAATCTAACGCGCAACAAGTCTATTCTCTGGATTCTTATAGGTGGCCTTATCGTACAGGTTATTACCGCTATCACACAGCTCGGTTTCTCCAGTGGCGACCAGCATTTTCAGATTGTTGAGTTTTCAATGTACCAGCTTGGTAAGCCTAATGGCGCTGTTGAGGTATGGGAAATTGACAACTTCGTGCGACCGACATTACAGGTGTACCTGTTTTCAGGATTTCATTTAGCCTGCAACTTTCTTCATATAACGGACCCGTACACTCAGCATACTATCCTGCGCGTAATTCTCGGAATAATCATGTGGGCTGTGTTTAATCTTTTCACCATGCATTTCCTGCGCAACAGTGGTTCTATTGCGATGGTCAGTGCATTGCTTGTATTGAATTTTGGCTGGGCACTTCCTTTTTCACGCACATTGTTTTCTTCGGAAATGATGAGTTCGCTTTTCCTGTTCGGAAGTATCTACCTGTACGATTATTTCAAGAACAGCAAATACTTCCTGATCATGGTCGGGATGGGATTTCTGTTCAGCCTTGCTTTTTACCTGCGTTTTCAAACCGCATTTGGCATGCTGGGTGTGCTCATCTGGATGCTTTTTGTCGAAAAAAAATATCGGCACGTAGTTCCACTTGGCATTGGATTTCTGCTGGGGGTGGCTTTAAACAGCTGGCTCGATTACATGTTCTATGGACAGTTTGTATTTACACCCTACACCTATTATTATGCAAACATCGTGGATGGAAGGGCAGACCTGTTTGGGCGCTCAAGTTTTTTGCGGTACATCGGGTTAATCATCGCTATCATACCTGCGCCTTTATTCAGCATCATTGTATTCTTTTACCTGCTTAAGCTTCCTTTTAAAAAGCTCGCCGACCCGGTTGTCCTGGCGGTGTTCCTCTTTGTAATCTTCCATTCGCTGGTGGGGCATAAAGAAGAAAGGTTTATGTTTCCGATATTTAATGCATTGCCGCTGCTGATAGGATACGCTGTTCCCTGGATTGTGGATACATTTAATTCCGGCAGAAAGTGGGTTGGGATTAGCATGTCGCTGCTGTTGGGAACTACGTTGTTCATTAATACAGCCTTTTTATCAGCGATGCTGGTAGTTCCCTATTCGCAAACCGTTGCATTTTCGAAAAAAGTGAGCGAACATTTTAAAGGTAGGGAGGTGTCTGTTTTTAGTTTAAGGCAATCGCCTTTTGAAACTCCCAGCGGTCACGAGATGGAGTATTACAAGCAGGCCGCACAAAATATTTCCGTAAGGAAGATCAGAAACTTCCGGGCGTCGTATATTGAACGCGAATCACCCAGGTACCTGGCCGTGTCGTTCAACGATGTGAAGGATCATTTTGCCGAACTGGAACGAATGGGATATAAACCTGTATTCAGTTCTTCGGAGCTGTTGTGGAAGTTGAATTTGTTTTTGCAGAGCAAAAAGGTGAATACGATTAATGAGATCTGGAGGTTGTATGAACGTGAGAAGTGAGCGGTGAAAGGTGAAAAAATCCTTCTGCCATCTGCCAATTTCGAGACTAGCACATAAACACTGTATATATGCAATATCGTCGTTTTGGAAAAACAGGATGGAACGTTTCTGAAATAGGTTATGGAATGTGGGGATTGGCTGGTTGGACGGGTAGCGACGACCGCGAAACGGAGGAGTCGCTTCATAAAGCCGTTCAGCTCGGTTGCAACTTCTTCGATACCGCATGGGGTTATGGTGAAGGCCGTTCCGAACAGATCCTGGGAAAGCTCATCAAGAGTTATCCGAAGAAGAAACTTTACGCAGCAACTAAAATCCCACCAAAAAACAGGCAGTGGCCATCAAAATCGCACTTCACCCTCGATGAAGTTTTTCCGTCTGATTACATTGTTGAATACACAGAGAAAAGCCTGAAGAACCTTGGGGTTGAAAAAATAGACCTGATGCAGTTTCACGTGTGGGAAGATGCATGGGCAAACCGCGACGAATGGAAAAAAACGATTGAACAGCTTACACGCGACGGAAAGGTGGAACATTGGGGAATTTCGGTGAACAGATGGGAACCCGACAACTCACTCAACTCATTAAGCACCGGATTGTTTTCAGCAGTCCAGGTGATCTACAACATCTTCGACCAGAATCCGGAGGATAACCTTTTCCCCCTTTGCGAGAAGATGGATGTTGGTGTCATCGCACGCGTTCCATTCGATGAGGGAACGTTGACAGGAACATTAACATACGATACCGTATTCCCGAAAAACGACTGGCGCAGCACCTATTTCGTTCCTGAAAATCTAAAATCAAGTGTTGATCACGCCAATGCTTTGAAAGCATTAATTCCTGCAGGGATGACGATGCCGGAACTGGCGCTTCGTTTTATCCTGTCGAACCCGAATGTGGGCACCATCATTCCCGGTATGCGTAAGCTCAATCACGTTCAGTCGAATATTGCGGCATCAGATGGCAAAGGGTTATCAAAAGATTTATTACAACAATTAAAATCACACCGGTGGGATCGTACGCCGACAGAGTGGTCGCAGTAGTGGACGGCAGACGGCAGACGGCAGACGGCAGACGTGAGACGGCAAAGTACCATTTACTAGTCACAATTCACAATTCACTATCCATTATTCCATGCGCATCTTTTGCATAGTAATGTTCATTTTGACGGCGATTTCTTCATGTTCCGATTCCGATTCGCCTGATGCGGGAATCAGGAAAGATTCAACATCAATTAAGGCGGGTCGTTCTTCATTCACGGAGAAGTGTGCTGGTTGCCACAATTTCGACCAGGACGGTATCGGGCCGCATCTTGCTGGTGTAACGCGCAAACGTGAACCGGCATGGTTGAGGAACTTCATTCGTAATCCGCAGGAAGTGATTGCATCGGGCGACACCACGGCAAAGAAACTTTATCGTGAGTTCAGAACCATGATGCCGGCGTTCAGTTCGCTGAGTGAAAATGAACTTGATGCACTGATCGCCTACATGCACACATTTCGCGAAACAGAGCTACATCACGCCGCCGAAGCAAGCGATCCATATTTTGATCCAATTCCCGATAGCATAAAAGTGTCGCCGCTTCTAGTGGGATTGCAGCCGTTTGCGCAGGTGCCTTTCAGCTCCGACCAGGCGCCACGTACACGAATAGTAGAGATGGACTATATGCCAGGTACAAACGACCTGTTCATTGTCGATTTGCGTGGAACATTGTACCGCATCATTAACGGGGCAACCCGTGTGTACATGAACATGTCAGCGCTTCGTCCCAAATTTATCAACAAACCTGGCCTGGCGACGGGTTTTGGCAGTTTTGCTTTTCACCCACATTTTCTCCGTAATGGTCTTCTTTACACTACACACACGGAAGCCCCAAAATCGGGCCGCGCCGATTTTAGCTATCATGACTCAATACCTGTTGAACTGCAATGGGTGCTCACCGAATGGAAAGTCAACAGTCCGCGCGATAGCATTTTCTCCGGAAAAGGACGCGAGCTGATGCGCGTAAATATGCCTACCGGTATTCATGGGGTACAGGAAATTACATTTAACAAATTTGCAAAGCCCGGTGATGAAGATTATGGTTTATTATACGTGGGTATAGGCGACGGTGGCAGCACGGAGATCGGGCAGTTTTTCGTGAGTGAAAAACCTTCAACTATCTGGGGAAGTATTATTCGGATCGATCCTGCAAAACGTAACAGCAGGAATAAAAACTATGGTATTCCTGCTGGTAATCCCTTTGTGAAAAGTAAAGACGCAGTTCCTGAAATATATGCATGGGGATTTCGTAATCCGCATAAAATAAACTGGAGCCGCGATGGAAGGATGTTTACCACCAATGTTGGCGAGCTGAATATCGAATCATTATACATTGTTGAACCAGGCCATTTTTATGGCTGGCCAATTCGCGAAGGAAGTTTCCTGATAGAATTTGCAAAGAATAAACGCCGCGTTCATCCATTACCTGCCAATGATACTGCAGCTCATGTAACTTACCCCGTTGCTGAATTCGACCACGACGAAGGAACAGCCATTTGTGGGGGATTCGAATACCAGGGTAGCGCAGTTCCGGAACTACAGGGAAAGTATGTGTTCGGCGACATGGCAAGCGGAAAGTTGTTTTATGTTGAGATGAAAGACATTGCCCAGGGAAAACAAGCCGAAATAAAACGCTGGAATATTTCAGTTGAAGGAAAACCAACAACACTGTCGGGCTTGTGCAAAACCCCAAGAGTGGACATGCGCTTTGCCATGGACGCAACAGGGGAGTTGTACATCTTCACCAAACAAGACGGCCGCATATACAAACTGGTGAGCCAGGCTGGGAAATAAAGGGAATTCAAGTGGCTATTCCGTCCTCAAACTGCTTACGGGGTTAGCCACTGCTGCTTTGATTGCCTGGAAACTTACCGTGAATAATGCCACAACCAGGGCAATAACGCCGGCTACCAGGAATACCCACCAGCTTACAGGAATACGATAGGAGAAATCTTCGAGCCACCTGTTCATAACAATCCATGCGAGTGGTGTAGCAATCAGGAATGCAATCAGCAACAACTGTACAAACTCTTTCGAAAGCAGGTTTACGATACCTGAAACAGATGCGCCCATTACTTTCCTTATGCCGATTTCACGCGTACGCTGATACGTGCTGTACGAAGCCAGGCCAAGTAATCCAAGGCAGGAAATAAAAATGGCGAGGATAGCGAAATAGAGGAAGAGATTACCAAATCTTTCTTCTGCGCGATATTGACGGTCGAAAAATTCATCGAGAAAGAAGTATTCAAATGGCCTGTTGGGTACAGCAGTTTTCCACTTGTTCTCAACTGCAGCCAGGGTAGAAGGCAGGTTGTTGCCCGCAACGTTCATCGACACCATACTGTAACCACCTGGTTCTATCCGCATACTCAACGGTTTTATTTCTTCCTGCAACGAACGGAAATGGAAATCTTTGACAACGCCGATTATTCTACCTTCTCTTCCCCATTGCTTGAACCGGCGACCTACTGCTTCCTGCGGTGATGCGTAACCGAATAATTTAACAGCACGTTCATTCAACACCATCGCCTGCGTGGTGTCGGTCATAAAGTCGCGTGAAAAAGGCCGGCCTGCCACCATTTGCATCTTGTAATTTGGAATGTAGTCGAAGTCTACGAAATAGAGGTCGAGGTTTGCTATCTGCAACTGGCCAGACTTATTTTCGATTTCGGAATAAGCACCCGGATTGCCGCTTCCCGGCACGCTTGATGAAAGTGCAACAGATTTTATTGATGGTATACCCAGCAGTGATTGTTTGAATGCTTCGCTCCCGGGATCGCCATTGGTAGTTACAACGAGCATCTGATCCTTATTAAAGCCGAGGTTGCGGTTGCGCATGTAGTTCATCTGCTGATATACTACCAGGGTGCCGGTGATCAGTGCAATCGAAATACTGAACTGAATCACTACAAGTCCCTTACGAAGGAACTTACCTCTCGAGCCACTGGTGAAGCGTCCTTTGAGCACCCGTATCGGTTGAAATGATGATAGCACCAATGCCGGATAAAAACCCGCAATCAGGCCAACAGCTGCCGCTGCACCAAGGAGGAGGCCAGTGTATCTGAGTTCGCCGGCTAAACCGTCAATAACAGTTTTGCCCGCAAGTTGATTAAACAGGGGTATTAATGACCATGTAAGCAGAAAAGTAAGTACAAATGCAATGATGCAAATAATCACCGACTCTCCTATAAATTGCGATGCAAGTTGCTCCCGAAGGGCGCCAACCACTTTGCGGATGCCTACTTCTTTCGCGCGCTCAGCAGAACGGGCGGTAGTCAGGTTTACAAAGTTTATACATGCAATAGCAAGTATAAATATGGCGATGATGGAGAAGATATATACGTTGTTGATATTACCCGTTTTCTGCCCGTCGCGGGTAGAATACAGGTAAACGTCTTTTAAAGGTTCGAGTAAAATTGTTGGATACATCTGCGACTCTTTCATTTCTGCACCATTCCTTCTTTCAAGAAACTCCGGGAATTTCTTCACCAGCGAATTTGGGTCGGTGCCTGGTTTTACCACGATGTATGCCCACGAACCATAGTTACTCCACTGTTCATCCAGTTGAGGATTGAAATTTTTGGTGAGCGTTGACATCGACACAAGCAGATCAGCCCGCATCTGCGAGTTTTCCGGAAAATCTTCCATTACGCCGGTTACCTTAGCAGAAAGTGACTCGCCGGTAAAAAGTAAGGTTTGTCCAAGCGGATTTTCTTTACCGAAATATTTTTTTGCCGCACTTTCAGACAGTACAATCGAAAGCGGTTCTGAAAGCGCAGTGTTTGGGTTGCCTTTCAGCAATTTAAAATCAAACACTTTGAAGAATGAGGAATCCGCGTATGCTGACTCTGTTTCCTGGAATTTTACATCCCCTTTCCTGAGGAGAAAACTGTTCTGGCTAAAGCGCACAAAATCTTCCACTTCGGGAAAATCGCGCTTGATATTTGGAGGAACTGCCCATGCAGGTCCGGAAGTATTGATCAGGTCGCTTGGTGTTTTGAGGTCTGTTACCACCCGGTAAGTGCGCTCGGCTTTGGTATGAAAATTATCATAGCTTAACTCGAACTTCACATACATGAATATGAGGAAGCACGCAGTCATACCAACCGAAAGACCAAGAATGTTAATAGCGGAAAAGGCTTTGTGTTTCCACAAATTGCGAAGGGCAATTTTGAAGTAATTGCGGAACATTGGCAGCAGCTTTAAGTATATTGAAGAAGGAAGGTAAGCTTTTTTCTTCCCGGGCATCCGGAATCACAAGCTTTAAGGTAATACTAACAATTATGTACCTTAATTACCGGGTAATCTCCTTTATTTGAAGCATGAAATACTTCTTCGTTCTTATTCTGTTTCCATTATATTCTTTCGCCCAGGTGGCTTCGGGTGAACGCGGTCACAATCGTGAAATATTGTCAACATTGTCGCTCGCGGAGCTCGATGCATCCATGCGATTGGATCCCCAACAGGTGATATGGTTAAACGATCCGGGAAAGGAAGGAACATTTGTGTATGCAGGTACCGCGCGCGACCAATCTGAAGATAACGGTGGCACATTGATTATAAATGAAGGTCTGCAGAAATTTCGTCGTGTATACAATGGTGTTATTGATGCGCGCTGGTTTGGAGT
>JAFAGE010000228.1 GCA_023423015.1 Bacteroidota bacterium | reverse complement strand
AAGATGGTGAAAGGAATGGGTGGAGCGATGGATCTGGTGGCCAGTGCGCGAAATATAATTGTGGCGATGATGCACACCAATCCGAAAGGGGAATCGAAAGTATTACCTAAATGCACCCTGCCACTTACAGGAGTCAGGTGCGTAAAACGGATTGTATCTGACCTCGCTGTACTCGATGTACTTCCCGAAGGTGGATTTTTACTGATCGAACGTGCTCCCGGCGTCACCGTTGAAGAAATAAAGAGCAAAACTGCGGGAAAGCTGGTCGTCAGGGGAGAAGTGCCGGAGATGATTTTGTGAGCGGTGAAAAGTGAGCGGTGAAAAGTATAACACCTGACTTAAATTTTGCCCTCTGCCTAATCAATAAGATTATTCTTCACCGCGAAGAAAACAAGTCCCGCCGTATTCTTTGCTCCAAATCTTTCCATCAGGCGGTCTTTGATTGCTTCTACGGTCCTTGGGCTCACTTCCAGCTTTTGTGCAATTTCCTGAGCAGTAAATTCCATGCAGATGTATTTCACCACATCCCTTTCGCGTTCACTGAGTGTAATTTCGCTGGTGATAGTAGGAGCCACCTTTTGCCTGGCGTGTGATTTCTTAAGGAGGATGCGGTTTACAAAATTGTTGAGGTAATATCCTTTCGACATCACCTCCATAATTGCTTTCTTGATTTCCGAAGGGTCAGCGCTTTTCAGCAGGTAACCATTTGCTCCGATTTCCATCATATGGCTCACAAAACGTTCGTCTTCATACATTGTGAGAGCGATAATATGAATATGGGGGTATTGTTTAGCTACAACCTTGGTGGTTTCGATGCCATCTTTCTGCGGCATACGCAGATCCATCAGGATAACATCGGGAGATTCCTCTACAGTTGGGAGATTGTCGAGCAGTTCCTGACCGTTTTCGGCTTCCAGTACAAATTTGATATTGGTATAGGGCCTCAACGATAGAATAACCCCTTTCCGGAATATCTTATGATCGTCGGCTATTGCAACTTTGATCGGTCCCATAGCGGTATTGATATT
Organism: Bacteroidota bacterium; assembly: GCA_023423015.1. Classification (GTDB taxonomy): domain Bacteria; phylum Bacteroidota; class Bacteroidia; order Chitinophagales; family Chitinophagaceae; genus Flavitalea. The sequence continues at coordinate 1,585 of JAFAGE010000228.1, read as the reverse complement.
GGTCATGTAAATTAAGACTATTCGTCCACACTCAACACAATGCTCTTAGTATGTTACGACTCTTTCTTCTTTCACTACATTTTCCTCTGTCTTCGGAACTTCGATCGTCACCTTGTAGTACGTCTGCGACATATCTTTCTCGAAGAAGATTTTACCCTGTAATAGTTTCAGGCGGCTCTGAATGTTTTTCAAACCGAGACCGCCGCTGCTTTTATTGAGTTTCTCGAAATCCGATTGTGTAAGCCCTTTGCCGTCGTGGTGCATGCGAATATAAAGTTTCGATCCACTCAGGTTCTGGGTAAGATGTATGAAGCTTGAATTACTGTGCTTAAGAATGTTGTTGATTAATTCCTGGATAACACGGAAGATAATCAGTTCCTGGTCGGGATGCAGCCGTTCGCGGTAATCGTGAAAACGGCAGCTTGCATTTAAACTTCCCGATCCGCTGATCTTTTGAAACAGGTCGTTCACAGCCGATTCCAAACCGAAGTTCTTTAAGGTTGGCGGCATAAGGCTATGCGAGATGTTTCTGATAAGCTGGATGGTGTCGTCGATAATCTGCTTGGCGTTGTATATGCTTTGTAGCTGCGAGGTCTTGTCGAGGTTAACGAGGTTTTCCGTAAGGTATAATCTTGCTGTAGCCAGCAATGGACCGGCATCATCGTGCAGATCAGCAGCAATGCGCTGACGCTCTTCTTCCTGGAACCGGATTGAGGCGTTCAGTAAGGTTTTCTGCTGCTCGTATTCAAGTCTTTGCAAGCGGAGCTGGTAGCGGATTACCTTGCGCTGGTGGAAAATAATGAACACGATCATGCCAATAGCCAGCACAAGCATACCGATTGTGCCGAAGAACAGCAGGAGTGAGACTTCGCTGCCCGAGCTATTGACCTGTAGTAAAATCATGTATTGTGTTCAGAAAATGAATATAGGGTTTTTACGAATAGTTGTCGAACGGGTTATCGCTATTATACTGCAGGCTTTTGCTTTTCTTCGTAGAAAACGCAACAGCAAAGAGTATATTTTTCGTGATATTCAAAAAATAGCTGATGATCCAGTAATCTTCCCGCTGCTCCCGTTCGAGCGCACTTGCCTGAATAAAAAGGAATAAGGTGCCGGAAAAGTATATGATAATCCCTACCACAAACCAGAAGTTTGGTTCCTGGTATATAAAGAACACCTGGGGTTTATTCATCTGGTCGAACAGGTAAAATATCGAGTACACCACTACAAGTATGGCTTCTACTGAAGCCGCCAGGGAATCGAAACTGATTTCGTTCGTACCGATTTCTCGCAGATAAAGGAGGATCGCGAAAACGTAAAAACCCACAGAGGTGCCGATGATGATCCGGCGGAATATGGAGTTTTCGATGATGCCGTAGAGGAAGAGCGAAAACACGGAATATTCTATAAGTGTGAAGAGGCTTAAAACATTATATACGGCAATATTCTGTTCGCCGTTCTGGTTCGACTCACTGAGTTTCAGAAGAGTAGAGTCGGATGCGAAAGAGTAAACTACATAAAATAAAAGAACCTTTACCCAAATGCCCGTGTTTCTTTTGTAAAAAACCAGGAAGATGAGTAAAGG
>JAFAGE010000164.1 GCA_023423015.1 Bacteroidota bacterium | reverse complement strand
AGAGGTGAAAGGTGAGAGGTGAAAGGTGAGAGGTGAGAAGTGAAAAGGGGAATGGCAATCGTGTTCAATTATTCTGATTGTCGAATTTCTGACAATTCAACCAAACCTCCGGGTAGTTCCCGCTTATTCCATATGTGGTGCATTGCTAAGGCAGCTCCGAGCGCGGTGGCTTGTGCAACAGAAGCAGCATACACTGTCATACTCGGGTATGCTTTAGCCAGGAGATTCATGTAGATATTGTTCCTGCTGAACCCACCATCCACGAATAACTTTTGTACGTTCGAACTGCTTACGAGGTTTGTTGACCGCACCTGCAGGGCAACTATGTTGGCAACAAGGTTGTGATATGCTGACTCGTAATTTGTCATCTGCGATAGATCGGCCTGCAAAAAGTTCTCGTTGATTGCGAAGCCTTCTTCGTTCAGCAATGAGGGATCATATTTTACCGACTGAAAATACTTATCCTGCACATGGAAATGTGCGTTCAATCGTTTAACGCCTTCTTCGTGCATGTGCCCGGCGAATAACCGCGATGCTTTAACAGGAATACCTTTATAGGTTAGGTAACACAGGCAGTCGTTCTTCAGTTCTTCGGAAGTGAGCGGAGCATTGTTGAACGGATTCAATGTAATCGACCATGTGCCTGTAGATAACAACATGAACGGCTCTGAAAATGAAGAGAGATACGGGATCAGCGCCGATGAACTGTCGTGCACACCCGGCCCTGCTTTAAAACTTCTCCCCTGCATCTGGGCCTGTGTTGTATGGTCGGCAGGAACCAGCGGAGCCAGTTTGGGCAACAATCCTTCTTCGGTTACCCATGAATGATAGCCATCGCGGGTGAAGTCCCACAACATGGTGTGGCAGCCAATGCTGGTAATATCGGAGTATGCTTTACCGGTTACCGCATAGCAGAGGTATTGCGGAAGGTGCAGTGAATAACCGCCCGAAGTAAATCCGGGCTTTTGTTTTTTCAGGCGGTATAATAGAAGTCCTGAGTTAAGATGACCAAGCAAAGGCGAAGCTGTTTCCCTGCAAATTTTTTCTTCGCCTCCATACTTCGCAAAAAATTCTGAGAGAACTTCCGGAGGATAGGGCTTTAAATAATTATAAAGTGGAAGACTTACTTTACCCTGGGCATCGAGATGTACAAAGCTTGCACCGTAGGAAGTAAAGTTCACGGCTTTTACCTGGAAATGGGGCGACGAGAGTGCTGTGGCCAGTGTGCTGCGCACCCAGCGTGTCAGCGCGTCTACATCTTCGCACTCATTTCCATCTTCGTCCTTTATTTCAGGCAAACGACATGCGTGTTCGTCGAGTATTCTGTAGTTGCCGTCGAAAACAAGAAGTTTTTTATTTGTTTTGCCGGCGTCGAATACGGCGATTGCAGGAATTCGCAAATTAATAATTGATGGTTAAGGATTAAGGCGTAAAGATAGTTTATGACACGGGATTAAGTTCCACTTTGGTCATTTGGTAATAATGGTTTTGCAATTCATGTACGCTGATGGGATGCGTAAGGTGCCGTCTGTCTTCTCTCCACCATATTTCGATGTTGGAAAAGTTATCCTTTTCTGGAACAAGGATGCGGAAAGAATCCTTCATGTATTTTACACCACTGCCGTTTTCGGTTTTTGTAAACCCAAGTTTTTGCAACTGAGCTTCTGAGAGGGGGATTGGGTAAAGGTGTTCGGGCGTGAACCAGAATTCCTGTACGGAAGTTTCCACGCAAACTTCCTTGTCTTCTTTGTTTAACTCCTTCACTACTCCTTCCCATTTTTCGCCATCGTATTCGGCGATAACAAGGTCTCCTGGCTTGAGTTCATTAAACCTGATCATAGGCGTGCATTTTTTTTGAATCTGAATATACAAATTTTTGACCTTTCCCTTTTCACCTTTCTATTAAAGTGTTATTCGGCCCAGCTCATAGTATATCCCGGATTCTCGATCGACAAAGCGTCAACCGTTAATTGAAGGGGATGGAAGGTGTCGACCATTACTGCCAGTTCCCTGGTTTCCTTAGCGCCCAGGCTTTTTTCAACGGCTCCCGGATGTGGTCCATGAGGTATTCCACCGGGGTGTAGTGTGATCATGCCGCGGGTCACATTTTTTCGGCTCATAAAATCGCCATCTACATAGTATATCAGCTCATCACTATCGATGTTGCTGTGGTTATACGGCGCAGGAACAGCCTGCGGGTGGTAATCGAAGAGGCGGGGGCAGAATGAGCAAACCACATAATTATTTCCCTCGAAAGTCTGGTGTACAGGAGGTGGCTGGTGAACTCTTCCTGTGATTGGTTCGAAGTCGTGTATGCTGAAGGCAAACGGGTAACAACATCCGTCCCATCCTATCACATCAAAAGGATGGTGCCCGTAGTGTATGCCGTATATATTTCCCTTCTTTTTTGTGCGGATAAGAAAATCGCCTTTTTCTTCGACGGTTATCAGATCTCTTGGTGTGCGGATATCGCGTTCACAGTATGGAGAATGCTCCAGCAATTGTCCGTATTTACTCAGGTATTTTTTGGGATACCGGATGGGACTGAAGGATTCTACGATGAACAGGCGATTATTGCCCGGATCGAAATTGATCTGATAAATCGTACCACGGGGAATGATCAGGTAGTCGCCATATGCGAAAGGTAGATTTCCGTACATCGTTTTCAGCACACCCGAACCTTCGTGTATAAAGATCAATTCGTCAGCGTCAGCATTTTTATAAAAATAATCCTGCATACTTTCCGAAGGAGCGGCGAGAACGATGTGGCAGTCATTGTTGACGAGAATTGGCTTGCGACTTCCCAGGTAATCGCGCTCCTGCTGAAGTTTGAATGCCTCGAAGCTGCGGTGCTTCAGCATCTTTTCTTCGGCTATACGTGGGGTCACATCAACCGGTTCATCGGTGCTGATGATATCTGTTGGCGGAAAACAATGATAAAGGAGCGAGTAATCGTTAGAAAATCCTTCCGTTGAAAACAGTTGTTCGGCATAGAGAGATCCGTCAGTTTTCCGGAACTGTGTATGCCGTTTATGTGGAATCTTTCCCAGAGTGTGGTAGTGAGGCATGGTAAGATTGTTTTGAAGGCAATTTTGAACCTTTCACCTTTCACTTTTCACCTTTCACTTTTCACGTCTGCCGATTCACGTCAACCCATTCCCGGAAACAGGGGCCTTCCGAAGCCTTCTCTGCCTGGCCACGGAATGGCGAACAGGATTAAGATCAATGCTACCAGGAACAGCCAGAATGCACGTTTGTGTTTTGCCTGGTCTGGAATATTTTTCTTAACTACTCCGCGGCCAATGGTGATCAGGATTATCGCAATCAACATACCCGTGTTGTGCTCCACCGTCCAGAATCGATATGCAGGATTTTTCATGATTTCTCCCATGCCGCCTTCCAGACTCTGCAATAACTTCCAGCCCCATGGTCCTGCGAACCATTGATAGAGCCCCAGCAAAAGCTGGATATGCGCGGCAATCATGAGGAAGAGGTCAGTTTTCCGGTCTCCTGCAGTGAAAGGTTTTCTTCCCGTCATTCCTGAAAGGTGACGGATAATTGCAATAACCAGCAGGATCAGGACGACCCAGCGAAGTACACTGTGTAGATGAACAAGTCCGTTATACATATTGACGAAGTTATGGGCAAACTTAGTGGAAAGTTAAAAGGCAAAGTACAAATCTTAAAAGTTCATATTTCCCTTACATTCGTCCCATGAACACACTGGGATTGACGTTATTAGCCACGGTAGTAGTTGTCATGTGTGCATCATGCGGCGATAACGACAAAAGTAGCGACTCTCAGCAATACGAAGCGGTAATCCACTCGCCTGCATTCAGGTCAATTACCGACAGCATCAACAAAATGCCTGACGATCCCAGGCCGCTCCTCATTCGGGCCCTGCGTCTCTCACAACAGAACCTGCACAAATTCGCAACGGCCGACTACAAAAAAGCTTATGAACTTACCGGCGACGAAGGTGTGGCACTCGAATATGCTTCGAACCTTCTTCTTGCCGGGGAAGTGAAAGAAGCACTGGCATTGCTGGAAGAAGCATCGGAACGATTTGGTGGAAATACAGAATTTAACCGCCGCCTCGCGGAAATTTATGTGCAGAATGGAGCAGACGAAAAGGCATTGGAGGAGCTTAATAAGATAATTGCGAAAGACGATTCAAATTTCGAAGCCTGGTATGAAAAAGGCGTTTTATTGCTGAGAACCAAAGACACCGCAGCATCCATTGAAGCGCTCGAACACTCCTTTTCCCTGTTGCCGATAAATCTCTCCGGCATGGCTCTCGCCAACATTTATGTTGCGCAGAAAAATCCACGGGCGCTTGAAATCTGCAATACGTTACTCTCGAACGACACGGCCAACGTTCAAACAGAGCCGGTATACATGAAGGGAGTTTACTATACAGAAGTCAAAGAATATGGTAATGCCATAAAGCAGTTTGATGAATGTATCCGGCGCGACTGGAAAATGACGGATGCGTATATCGAAAAAGGCATCATCTTCTACGAGCAAAAGAAATACGACGAGGCATTAAAAATTTTCGACCTCGCTTCAACGGTTTCCAACACAGATGCTGATGTTTATTACTGGATGGGCAGATGCTACGAAGAAAAAGGAAACCGCCAGGAGGCGCTTACCAACTATCGCCGCGCACTGGCGCTCGACGAAACACTCAGCGAAGCTAAAAACGCTATCCGGCGGTTGAACAGCTAATTTGTATCTTGCGCAGCAATCATGGTCCAAAAGAACTCAGGCAGCAACAAAAACAGGCAATCCCCGATAATTGCTCCATCCCTGCTCGCTGCAAATTTCATGTCGCTCGATAAGGAATGTTCGATGGTAAACGAAAGCGAGGCACTATGGCTGCACCTCGACGTGATGGATGGACGGTTTGTTCCGAACCTCAGTTTTGGTTTAACAGTGATTGAACAGGTAACCAAAGCAAACAAAAAGATAAGCGACGTTCACCTGATGATCGTGGAACCGGAAAAATACATACGGGCGTTTCATGATGCCGGTGCGCAGGTGCTGTCGGTACACATCGAAGCCTCACCCCACCTGCACCGGAGCCTCGAACAAATCCGTTCCCTTGGCATGAAAGCAGGCGTGGCGGTAAATCCGCATACCCCGGTTTCAATGTTACAGGATATACTTGCCGACACTGATGTTGTAAACCTCATGAGTGTAAATCCCGGTTTCGGCGGACAAAAATTTATTCCTTACACACTCACCAAGATCGCCGAGTTGCGACGAATGATAGATGAACGGGGTTTGAATGTACTCATCGAAATCGATGGTGGCGTTACTCTCGAAAATGCACCTTCTATTCTGAAAGCAGGCGCAGACGTGCTTGTAGTAGGCAACACTGTGTTTAAAGCGAAGGACCCTATAGAAACGATACATCGCCTCGCCAACGCCAAATATGATTAAATTCGGAAAACATTGAAGGCCCTTGAGCTACTTCCGGAATATCCTGATTGTACTGCTTATTACATTACCGGCACTAATCTTTAGCCAGCAACAAACCGCTGTTGTTTACGGCACAATAACCGACGAGAACAAAAACCCGCTTAGTGGTGTTTCAATTACGGTGAACCGGGCAAACGCCGGAACTATCAGCAGCGACTCCGGCACCTATCGGATTATTTGCACGGCAGATCGCGACGTACTGTTGATTTACAGCCACTCAGGATTTATCGCGCAGCAAATAAAACTACGGTTGCAAGCTAACCAACAGTATCAACTCAATATATTACTGGTTCGTAACTCTTCTCCTCTTGACTCTGTAACAGTGCGAGCTGAAAACGATCGCACCGAAGCAGGACGGATATCGCTCGATCCTTCATTGACATTGAATGTGCCCTCGCCCCAGGGAGGTATAGAAAGTCTTGTCAAATTATTTGTAGGCAGCAACAACGAACTGACATCACAATATTCCGTTCGCGGCGGCAACTACGACGAGAACCTGGTTTATGTAAACGACTTTGAGGTGTTCAGGCCATACCTTGTACGTAATGGTCAGCAGAAAGGCCTCAGCTTTATCAACC
>JAFAGE010000159.1 GCA_023423015.1 Bacteroidota bacterium | reverse complement strand
AAAAACCTGGATGGCCAGACAGATCTGGGGCATGCCAGGTTTTTATGAAGTGAACAATGTGTATGATCTTACAGTTCAGAAGGCACTGGAGATCCGCTGATGCGGTTTTCTCTCAATTCCTTCATCTCCATCCGGTAAGAGATGATCAGACCGGTACCGCCGCCTATTGCAATTAATGCAAAATAAAGGGGCTCGCTATCACGGTGAGTATCAATAACAAATTCCAGGAGGTATGCAAGAAGAAGTCCTACTCCTGCGCCTACCAGCAGCAGTCCCCATTTTAAATTTTTAAATGGTTCGGGGCCTTTGGCTGTAGGGTTTTTTGGGTTCATTCCCTTCTCGATCATCGCCAGATTCTCTTTTTTGTTCATATATACTATGCCAAAGATCAGTGCAAAGAAGCCGAGAGGTACTAAGATTGGTATGAGCAATTCGCCGTCCATGTTCGTGGTTTTTTATTTTTTCAAATTGTTGTCTGGAATATCAGACTACAGCTGTTACGCACAGGTTACAGGTGAAATGAACTTTTTTACAAACCCATTTTTGGGCAAATGGCAGATGGCAGAAGGTTTAGGGCATAGGGCCTTCCTTTCACCTTTCACCGCTCACGTCTGCCGTCTGCCGTTTCCCATTTGCGGTGATTACCTTTACACCTGTAACCTGGAGGCTACCTATGTAGTCTAATATACAACAATGCATGCCGGAACAACTGATAGTGAAATAATAAGCAGGGTCCTTGGCGGTGATCAGCAACTATACGCAGAACTGGTGAAACGTTACCAGAACTTTGTGTTCACCATTGCATTGCGTTATACGCCGGTGAGAGAGGATGCGGAAGAAATAGCCCAGGATACATTTGTAAAGGCGTATAAGTCGCTCAAGGATTTCAGGGGAGATTCAAAGTTCAGTACCTGGCTCTATGCCATTGTTAACTCAACAAGCATAACCTTTCTCCGTAAAAAGCGGATTGAAACACATTCGCTCGATAACGAGAATGTTTTTGAGTCGGCCGATAGCCAGGCATCAGATACAAGGGCAAACCAGGTAGAGCAGAAATCAAAAGTGGCGATGATATCGAAGGCCATCAACCTTTTGAGCCCCGACGATGCAAAACTTATTACGCTGTTTTATAAGGCAGAACAAAGCCTGGAGGAAATAGCGCAGATACTGGATATGGAAACGAATACGGTGAAGGTGAAACTACACCGGGCGCGACAACGGTTAAAAGATAAAATGGAAAAATATTTCGCACAGGAGGTGAAGGATATTTATACGTGAGCGGTGAGAGGTAAAAACGAATTATAACATAAACGAATAACAATGTCTACGAAGGAAAATATGGAAGAGAAACTTTGGGACTACATCGACGGAACGATGAGTGATGAGGAGATCACCTTTGTGGAAGATCTTATCAGAACAAACCAGGAATGGCGCCTGAAGTATGCCGAACTGATGGACATCCACCAGCTCATGCAGGACGATGTTGATCTCGAACATCCTTCAATGCGGTTCACGCAAAACGTGATGGAAGAGATTTCGCGCCTCTACATCACACCCGCCACACGCAACTACATCAATAAAAACGTAATCTGGGGAATCGGAATATTCTTCCTGACAACAATATTTGGACTGCTCATCTATGCCGTTGGACAAATTAACTGGTCGCAACCCACGTCCGGAAAATTACCCGAAATTCCGCAGGTAAACTGGTCGAATGTGTTCAGCGGCACTTATATAAACGTATTTATAATGGTGAACATCATACTCGGCCTCATGTTGCTGGATATGTATCTGACCAAGAAAAAGCAGAGTTTGGTGAATGGCGACCGGTGAGCTTCTCACCTTTCACTTATTTAAATTTCTTCTTCAGCTCCATCAGTTTTGCCTGGAAATCGTTAAGCGGTTCGGCCTTTTTTGGCGAGCCGCTTTTTGTTGCGTTGAATTTTGCCGCGGGCCGCGATTCCGGTTTGCCCGAAGAGGTTTTCATCGACAGCGAAATTCTTTTTCGTGCAACATCTACTTCGGTTATTGTTACCTGAACTTTCTGCTGAAGCTTTACCACCTGGTTGGGATCACTTACATAGGTATTGCTCATCTGCGAAATGTGCAGTAGTCCATCCTGCTTAACGCCGATATCTACAAAAGCGCCGAAATTGGTGATGTTTGTTACGATACCGGGAACGGTCATGCCCACTTTTACATCTTCAATTGACTTGATCGTTTCATCGAACCGGAATTCCTCAGCGCGCTCGCGTGGATCCCTGCCTGGCTTTTCAAGCTCTTTCAAAATGTCTTCAATCGTAAACTCCCCTACCGATTCGCTGATGTACTTTTTGGCTTGAATCTTTTTGCGAAGAGTACCGTCTGCGATCAGGTCTTTTACTGAACACTGAAGGTCCTGGGCCATTGCCTCTACGATGTGATAACTTTCAGGATGCACGGCGCTATTGTCGAGCGGGTTAGATGATGCCGGTATCCGCATGAACCCTGCCGACTGTTCAAAACTTTTTGGACCCATCATCGCCACCTTTTTCAATTCTTCACGACTCCTGTAGGGACCATTCTTCTGGCGATAGTCAACAATATTTTTTGCGAGCGTTGCGCTCAAACCCGACACATAGGCAAGCAGGTGCCTGCTTGCGGTGTTCACGTCGACGCCAACATGGTTAACACAGCTTTCAACAACTTTATCAAGTTGCTCTTTTAACCTGGTTTGATTTACGTCGTGCTGGTATTGCCCCACTCCGATAGATTTCGGATCGATCTTGACCAGTTCACTCAACGGATCGAGCAATCGTCTGCCAATGCTGATGGCACCGCGAACAGTGACATCCTGGTCGGGGAACTCTTCACGCGCAACTTCCGAAGCCGAATAAATAGAAGCACCGCTTTCGTTCACCATAAAAATGCTGACAGGTGAAGAGAAGTTAATCGAGCGGGCCATATTTTCTGTTTCGCGACCTGCAGTTCCGTTACCGATGCCGATGGCTTCGATCTTAAATTTATTCACCAGCTTTTCGATCTCCGATTTGGCCGCTTCCATTTCCGATTGCGGGGGATGCGGAAAAATTGTGGAGTAATTCAAAAATGTTCCCTGCTCATCGAGACATACCACTTTGCATCCTGTTCTGAATCCCGGATCGATAGCCATTATTCTTTTTGAACCGAGTGGTGATGCGAGCAACAATTGCCGCAGGTTTTCTGCAAAAACTTTTATCGCTTCTTCGTCGGCATTGTTTTTCCCTGCCAGGCGAAATTCATTTTCAATGGATGGCTTCAATAAACGTTCGTATGAATCTTCAACGGCTTTCGACACATGTCCGGCTGCTTCTCCTGATTTAACGAATATTTTTTTCAGCTGATCAACTGCAGAGTCTGCGTCGATGGTTATGTCCATCGTGAGATACCCTTCTTTTTCGCCGCGGCGTATTGCCAGCATACGATGAGAAGGGCAGGCGGCAAAGGCCTCGTCGAATTCAAAATAGTCGCGGTATTTCTGTGCCTCATCGGAATCTTTCTTTGATTTCACCACTTTTGCAACTATCGTGGCCGAGTTGGAGAACAAATGCCGTACGGCGTTTCTTGCCTGTTCGTTTTCTGCAATCCACTCAGCAATGATGTCGCGCGCACCCTGCAACGCTTCCTCCGCCGTAGGTACCTGGTCGTTAACAAATTTCGCCGCTTCGTTTTGCACCTCCGCGGTTTGTTGTTCAAACAGGAGTTTTGCCAGTGGTTCGAGACCTTTCTCGATAGCAGTGGTAGCCCGCGTTTTTCTTTTTGGTTTGAAGGGAAGGTAAATGTCTTCGAGCTCGGTTGATTCGAAAGTCTCTTCGATGCGGTTTTTCAGTTCTGGTGTTAACTTGCCAGCCGCCTCAATCGTTTTTAGTACAGTCTCTTTCCTTTTATCGAGTTCATTGAAATAGGCGATCTTTTCAACAATTGTATTTATCTGCACTTCATCCAGGTTGCCCGTTGCTTCTTTCCGGTAACGAGCCATGAAAGGGATTGTAGCGCCTTCGAGGTGAAGCTGGTGTATATTCTCCACCTGTTTCAATCTCACATTCTGCAGCTCGGCATTCTTCTGAATATATCTTTTTTCCATGGAGCGCGAATGTACAACATCAGGGAGTGATTTATCACTAAATTGCGCCGATGGATATCAAGAATAGCATCCTCGAAACAATCGGCAATACCCCCCTGATCCGGTTGAATCATATTACGCGCGACTTCCCATGCACAGTTGCTGCAAAAGTGGAATATTTCAATCCCGGTCATTCGGCGAAAGACCGTATGGCTATAAAGATGGTAGAAGTTGCTGAGAAGGAAGGCAAACTGAAACCCGGAGGTACTATAATAGAATGCACATCGGGAAATACGGGCATGGGCCTGGCGATAGCAGCAAGTGTAAGAGGATACCGTTGCATTTTCACCACTACCGATAAACAATCAAAAGAGAAAATCGACATTCTGCGTGCCATGGGTGCTGAAGTTATTGTGTGCCCCACCGATGTAGAACCCGACGATCCCCGCTCTTATTATTCGGTTGCAAGAAAACTGGCAAGTGAAATTCCTAATTCATTTCATTCAAATCAGTACGACAATTTGTCGAACCGCCTGGCGCATTATGAAACAACCGGGCCGGAGATATGGAAACAAACCGACGGGAAAGTATCGCACCTGGTGGTGGCCACGGGAACGGGAGGAACGATAACTGGCACAGCAAAATTTCTAAAAGAAAAAAATCCTGATGTGAAAGCATGGGCGATGGATCCTTATGGTTCACTACTTACAAAATATTTCAGGACCGGCGAGGTGGACATGAGTGTGGTGCATCCCTATATCACTGAAGGTATCGGTGAAGATTTTGTACCGCTTAATTACGATATGCAATACATCGATGCATTTGAGCAGGTGACTGATAAAGATGCTGCATTGATGACGCGCAGGCTTGCAAAAGAAGAAGGTTTGTTTTGCGGTTACAGTGCAGGAACAGCAATACAGGGATTAATTCAAATGAAAGATCAACTCAAAAAAGACGATCTTGTAGTTGTTATATTGCACGACCATGGCAGCAGGTATGTTGCGAAAGTTTATAATGATGAATGGATGAAGGAAAAGGGCTTCCTCTAAACCTGGTAACAAATCAACCCCGTTAAATCACGCCTTGCGAATTATCCACATTCCGCGCAACTGGCATCATTTTTTCACTCAGAATCATCTATTTCGCTACCGTTTATTCGTAAACTTCCGATAGTGCTCTCGCACATCTACTATTACTGCGGTAATTACCGAATGAAAATAATAGAGCAATATTGCTCTTGTTAACATTGCTTTGTGGATATAGCTTTGTGTCAGAAGTTGATTGATATTTTATCAATCTTTGATCCAATATCTGTCCTGAAAATCCTTTACGTCCAATATTCTAACGAATATCCAAAGTCCAGTATCAGTCAACTTCTTTTTTTCTTTTTTGTTCGTATCCTTGAATGACCAGTTATAAAATCCAATTTTCGTTAAGATCCAACGTCCGAAAAAACCTATTATCCAATCCGTGTGGAAACCGGGATTAACTCCAGTACCCTCCTGCTAAATGTATTGTTTAGCAGGAGGCAAATACGGAAGACGATTCAGATTACTTAGTTGTAATTTGAATTATGAATCTCAACGACAAGCCTTCCCGAAAAAAGGACATCTACCCTGTCAACGAAGATTTAAGAACTTACCTTAAGGCACATGGGCGTGAAGTGCGGCTGCCAGTGTCGTACCAGGACCTGCTCCGAATTACGTACAGCGTTCCCCTGCTCGACAAGTCCGGAAAAGACACATTATGGGAAAAAGTGTCTTACGATATTAAAGAATGGCAATTTATTCGGGAAGGACTGGTTAAAACTTACGCTATCCTTAAAACGGAAGGCGACCTCTCATATGTCAAACATCTTGATGTTGCGCGGATCGACTTTTGCACCTTCGGCAACTCAAATCCCTTCCGGATCCGGATAGTTAATAAGTATAACGACAATTACGATTACTACTACATCAAACAAGCCGATGCATCCCGCATCTATGGCCTGGAGCTTGAACACATCCTCTCCCCTAACCGCATAACCTTCCTCACCAACAAACAAACCCTGGTAGAAGAACATATCCCCGGAATTCCAGGCGACCTGTACCTGCAAAATCACCTGCACGATCCAACCACCAACATTATCCGCTTCGCGAAGGAATTTGTAAAATTCAATGAACGCTGTTTCGTGCGGCTGCTGGGTGATATGCGCTCTTACAACTTTGTAGTAGACATCACTCCGGATATCGAAGATTTTCAATACCGCATCAGGCCGATAGATTTTGACCAACAATCGTACGAAGGCCGAAAAAGCCTCTACCTGCCCCAGTATTTTAAGGTGAATCTTCCCTTAGTGGAGCTGGTAACCAAGGTACTAAACCGCGACTCCATCGAACAATACCAGGCAGAGGAGAGAACCATGATGGCGTTTCGTATGGCATCTACACGTAGCCGCACGATGGATCTTTTATCGATTATGTCGAAAGACAATATATCGAAGCCTGAGAAAATCGCTCAATTGAAATCAGAACTGGGTGAGCACTTCAAGACCACCGCCTTCGACAAATGCCGTTCGATGGGCCAGATCGTAAAAGTTCACCTGAAACAAAACCTTCGCAAACACTTCCTGCTGATCCAGAAAAGCCTCGGCAAGCTGGAAGACTAAGCCTTCAGCGATGGCTGCGAAAGCCGTACCTTTGCCGTTCTAAAAAAAGGGCCGCCCAAAGCTTCCCGAATTGACTCATCAAAACTTGTAAGGTAATTATGAAAAAATACAAAGCCGGAGTTCTGTACGGAGAAGAACTCGAAGCATTGTACAAAGATGCCAAAGAAAACCAGTTCGCTTTGCCGGCTGTTAATACTACAGGATCAAATACAATAAATGCAACGCTTGAAGCAGCAGCCAGGGTAAATTCACCTGTTATCATTCAGTTTTCCAATGGCGGTGCACAATTCATCGCAGGTAAGGGAATGCCGAACGACAAGCTGCAGGCAAATATCTCCGGCGGTATTTCCGGAGCCCTGCATATTCATAACGTTGCCAAATATTATGGAGTACCAGTT
>JAFAGE010000119.1 GCA_023423015.1 Bacteroidota bacterium | reverse complement strand
TTGATGGCGGTGCATGCCTGATGACCTGTTTTCTGCAATATTCCAAGGTTGGTGAAGAAGAATTCCTGGAAGGAACTTATACCAGCATCAGCGTGCGCGACTCCACACAATGTGGCGGAGGTACGGTTTTCCTTAGAAAAGTGCCCAATTCCGACTTTTATAAAGAACCGTTTCTTGCCGAAGCGGAAAAGAAAAAACAGGAAACTAAAATAACGCCTAAGCAACCTGAAGCGAAACAACCGGAAGTGGCGAAATCAACCCCGGAATCTAAACCGGAAACAAAGACTCCTCCGCCATCGCCAACAAAAAAAACTACATCACCGCCACCAACTGCTAAAAAGCCGGCCACCAACCCTCCTAAGCCGACCGCCAAAACTACACCCGGCAAAAAGCCCGAAGTAAAGAAGGTAGTTCCTGAAGCACGAAATAAAGAAGTTTCAAAACTAACCACCGATACGCCTGCGCGTGAAGTACCAACCGTTAAGGCACCCGTACCTATCCCAAGGGTACTCGCCACGCGTAAGAACGAGCTGGTAAAAACAATCCTGTCGTCGGCAAAACAGATAAGTGTAAAAATCTACGACAACGGAACTGTCGACAACGACACCGTATCTGTATACATCGACAATAAGCTCGTGATTTCAAAACAGCGGCTGACCGAAAAAGCAATTACGGTTACCGTCAACCTCGACGACGACATGGAATTTCACGAACTGGTGATGGTTGCCGAAAATCTTGGTGAAATTCCGCCGAACACCTCACTCATGGTGGTAGACGCCGGCGACCAGCAACATGAAGTGAGAATTACATCTACAGAACAGAAGAACGCAGTTGTGAGATTCGCCAGGGCGAAGTAAGATGCGCATCCTGAGAATGGAGAACGGGAACTTGCCATCTGCCAACTGCCTTTCCCTAAAACTTAAAATTCCAGGTAACTGCAGGCAATATCGGGAAAAGGCTCACCTTGAGTGTTTTCAATTCGAGGGTTCCGTTTAACGGGCTTCCTGTTTGATCGAAATAAATAAAGTAAGGATTCAACCTGCTGTACGCATTGTACACACTAAACACCCAACTTTGCTCAAGGCGCTGATTCGGTTTCTTCTTCGGAGTAAGCGTAGCAGATATATCCATGCGGTGATATGCAGGCAACCTGTATTGGTTCACGCGGCTGTATTCCTGGGTGAGTACACCAGAAACAATGTAGAACCGCTCGGGCAGTGTAGTTGCGTTTCCAGATCCATACACGAATAAGCCGGAGATTTTCCATTTGGGACTTAGTTCATAACTCGCAACTACAGATATATCGTGGCGGCGGTCATATTTGGCCGGGTATTTCTCTCCATCATTAAGGTCTTTGAACTTTCTCCAGGTCCACGATAACGTATAACCGATCCATCCGGTGAGCTTTCCTCGCGATTTATTGATAAAAAACTCAGAGCCGTAACTCCAGCCATCGCCGAAAACGAATTCGTCTTCAGGATCGTTGAGCGAAGGAGTGTATCCTTCTGCATACTCAATCTGGTTCTTCATCTTCTTATAATACAGCTCCACAGAGGTTTCAAACTCGTTATTGGCGAAGTTCCTGAACAAACCTGCAGAATACTGCCAACTGGTTTGCGGTTGCACCCGGTATGTACTGGGCACCCACAAATCGGTAGGCAATGTTGAGCCTGCGTTACTCACCAGGTGGATGTATTGAAGATTTCTCGCAACACCACCTTTTAACGAGGTGCTTTCGTTCAGCGCATAGCGGAAGATCAACCGGGGTTCGATGCCGCCGTATGTTTTAACCGCAGCACCACGGCCATATACAGTGCTATCTGTTTTGTTTCCATTTATGTCGCGGGTATATATTGTATGCGGGCCAACCTGCGTAAAGGATGAATAACGCAAACCCGCATTCACATTGAGCTTATCTGAAATATTCCATTCGTCCTGAACGTATGCAGCCATTTCACGGGCATACTTACTGTTTTCGTTGTTGGGTTCAAACCTGGTTTCTCCCTGCTGCCCGGTGAGGATATTCGGAACAAAGGTGTGGTAAGTATATAACCCGCCGAATTTCATCTTATGGTCGGCTGCAGGATAATAATCGAAATCGAGTTTTGCATTCCAGTCGCGAATGCCCGACGATAGTTTCAGGGAGAAATCATTTTGAGCGGCCCCGAAGGAAAAATTGTAATCGTTGTAAACAATTGTAGTGTTTGCAAATAATTTGGGATTGAATATGTGATTCCAGCGGAGGGTCGCTGTAGCATTTCCCCATGGAATGTCGGCTTCAAATGACCGCTTTGCGTTGTTGAATGCAAATACATCGCGTCCGAAATAACCACTTAGATAGATACGGTCCTTATCGGAGAAGCGGTAGTTCACCTTTGTATTAAGATCATAAAAATAATATCCGGAACCGTAGAAGTCGCTCGTTTTCGGAATGAACGGTTTTGTCAATACGTCGATATACGTGCGCCGTGCCGAAACAATAAATGACGAGGTGTTTTTCTTGATGGGACCCTGAACCGATATGCGCGAAGCAATCAGCCCGATGCCACCTTCTGCCTCGAATTCTTTCATATTGCCTTCTTTCATAGCAACATCCAGCACCGATGACAGGCGACCCCCATATTGAGCAGGCATATTGCCTTTAATCAGCGAAATGTTCTTGATGGCATCAGAGTTGAAAATTGAAAAGAATCCGAAAAGGTGACCGGTGTTGTAAACGATGGCATCGTCGAGCATGATGAGGTTCTGGTCTGGCCCTCCTCCCCTCACGTAAAGGCCTGTATTTCCTTCACCGGCATTGCGTACACCGGGAAGCAACTGGAGCGTTTTCAAAATATCCACTTCGCCAAACAACACAGGCACGGCTTTGATTCTTGAAACTGAAAGATCAATGCGACCCATCTGTGCCGCACGCACATTATTGTCGCGCCGCCGGCCGGAAACTACTACTTCCTGCAGCATTGAACGTTGCACAAGCGAAAAGTCGATGTTCTGGTTTTGTGACAGATCAATACTTGTATCGAGCAATACGTAACCGGAAAATGTTACTACAACGGTGTATAGGCTTTTGGGTAAGGTGATGGAATAGAATCCGTAATTGTTTGTTGCTACCACTGCATTCGGTTCTACTATGGTAACCGTAGCCCCAATGAGTGTTTCTCCCGAAAGTGAATCGCGCACATATCCGCTCAAAGTATACTTTTCCTGTGCTGTAACCGAAAGGCACCCCCATAACAGCAGTAGTGCAAATACTATTTTCTTCATCATCTCTTGCTGTATTCCAGGGAGTCGGTCACTTCGCCGCATTTAAGCATCTTATCGCCGAAATACGGGTTGCGGATTTCACGTGTGCGGCTGAGCCAGTATGCGCCGGCATTGTCAAATGCCATCGGGCAGAACTGATAATAAATTTTCCCACCATCGTATCGAACGGTACGTGTAAGGCTCCAGAGCGCGTCGCTGATGTTGTAGAATTCCCGGCGCTTTTGGTCAATGTTATTTTTTTCTGCCAGGGATCGTGCAGAACCGCCGATGTTCATGGCGAAAAGCCTGGCAGTTTCGGCAATCATATTTGTAGTGTCGCCGGCAATTTCCGACACATTCAGATCTTCGGCATTAAGCCATAAGGTTGCTGCTGAAGCATTTGCTTTCACCGTGTCTTCCGACACCAGCGCATCCTTTAACTCGAAATAAGAATTCAAAATTTTGGAAAAAGACTCTGTAAATGGTCCTGAGAGTTGCGAAACAGCCAGCGGAACGGGCTTTTCATCTGCGGTTTCTTCCTGGTTATTTTTGCAGCTGGTAAGAAACAAAGTAACTGCCAGAAGAAGGGGAACGGCGGCGGAACACCTGGTCATTGTTAACTTTTCTCAAAGGTAACAGTTAAATACTTTCCCGCCTGATTGTTATACTTTTGCGCTGCCTTTTAACAAAAATCTGATGGCGACATGCTGATAGGATTGCAGAACGTGACATTTGAATTCGGAGCAAGGGTGATCGTTAAAGATGCCACCTGGCACCTGAACCCCGGTGAACGCATCGGCCTGATCGGTTATAACGGTACCGGTAAATCCACTTTGTTGAAAGTGCTCGTAGGTGAATATTCGCCATCGGCAGGCACCGTTGAAAAAAGTCGCGACACCAGCATCGGTTATCTCCACCAGGATCTTTTGAGTTTTGATACAAACAGCAGCATCACCGAAGTGGCCATGGAAGCTTTCGACAGAGTAATGGCTTTGCAGAAAGAGCAACATGAGCTGGAAAAAATACTGGAAACAAAGGAAGACGAGAAACTGCTGACCCGTTACATGGACGTGCTGCATGAAATTGAAGTGCTTGACGGATTCGATGTTCGTTACAAAGTGGAAGAAGTGCTGCATGGTTTGGGATTCAGCGACGAACAGCTCGACAAACCCTACAAACAGTTCAGCGGAGGATGGCGCATGAGGGTGTTGCTGGCTAAAATGATTCTGCAGAAACCAGATGTGCTGCTGCTCGATGAGCCGACAAACCACCTTGACCTTCCATCAATCGAATGGCTTGAAAAATACCTGATCAATTACAAGGGAAGTGTAGTTATCGTAAGTCACGATAAATTCTTCCTCGATCGGATGGTTAATAAGGTTGTGGAGCTTTACCAGCAGGAGCTTCATTTCTATGCAGGGAACTACAGCTACTACGAGCAGGAAAAAGCCATCCGCATAGAAATGCAGAAGAGAGCTTACGAAAATCAGCAGGACTACATACGTCAACAGGAACGCTTCATTGAAAGATTCAAGGCAAAAGCCTCAAAAGCCGCGCAAGCACAAAGTGTGCAGAAACTGCTTGACAAAGTGGAACGAATAGAAGATACAGAGCTCGAGCGGCCTAATATGCGCATAAACTTCAGCATCGGGAAGGAACCGGGACGTGTGCTCTGTACGCTAAAGCACGTGGCTAAGGCGTTCGGCGACAACATAATTTTAACCAATGCAAATGCAGAAATAGACCGGGGCGACAAGATCGCGCTTATCGGTGCAAACGGCAAAGGGAAATCAACACTCCTTCGCATTATTGCGGGAACAGAAACATTCGAAGGCGAACGTGTTTGGGGACATAACGTGGTGGAAAGCTTCTACGCTCAGCACCAGCTCGAAGCCCTTGATATCAACAATACCTTACTCGACGAAATGAACAGTTCCGGCGCAGGTAAAACAGAACTGGAATACCGCAGCCTGCTGGGGTCATTTCTCTTCAGTGGCGATGACGTAGATAAAAAGATCAAAATATTAAGTGGAGGAGAAAAAGCACGCGTAGCACTCGCAAAAACCATTGTGAGTAAAGCCAACTTCCTTTTACTCGATGAACCGACGAACCACCTCGACATTCACTCTGTTGAACTGCTTGTTGAAGCGTTAAACAGGTACGAAGGCACCATCATATTTGTAAGCCACGACCGTTACTTCATTTCGAAAGCAGCAAATAAAATCTGGGAAATTTCCAATGGTGAAGTAAAAGAATTCAAGGGCACCTATGCCGAATGGGTGGAATGGAAAGAACGAATGGCTGCACGCGAAACCAGGGAGCAGGTGATTGAAGAAAAACCCAAACAGGAACCTGTTGCCAAAGCCAACGTTTCAAAACAGCAGACGAATACGGGTGGCAACAAGGAAACACGCAAGGAGCTTCAGAAGCAGCAGAGATTATTCCAACAACATGAGGAGCGAATGGCTGCTTTAAAAGAAGAAAAGAAGAAACTTGAAGACGCCCTTGCATCGCCTGACGTTTACAGCGACAAAAACAAGTACTTCGAAACCGAGAAGAAATACAGGAAAGTGAATGATGAACTGGAGAAGATAAATGGTGAATACGAAAAGGTATTTGAGAAGATAGTGGAACTCGAAGCCCAGCTTTGATAACTTTCCGATACCCTCAGGAACACAAACCAACAACCTTGTGATCAGGTCTATCATCATCGCGGTTCTGCTTATTTGTTGCGGAGTAACCTTTGCGCAACAGGACGAACGCCCACGTATCGGCGTCACATTAAGTGGCGGAGGAGCAAAAGGCCTGGCACATATCGGCATCTTAAAAGCCATTGATTCGGCAGGAATACAGGTTGACTATCTTACCGGCACAAGTATGGGTTCCATTATCGGATCGTTGTACGCGATAGGATATTCCGCCGCCGACATTGAACAGATGGCAAGGAAAATGGACTGGGGCGAAGTGCTTACCAACCAATCGTCGCTCCGCGCAATAGTGATGGAGGAAAAAGATGAATACTCGCGCTATGCGGTAGAGCTACCCTGGGTAAACAATGCTTTTCGCCTTCCGAGCGGCGTTGTGGAAAGTGAAGAGTTGTGGCTCAAGTTTGCAGAATTGTTTTTTCCGGTATACAACGTTAAAGACTTCAGCAAATTCAGCATTCCATTCAAATGCATCAGTGCAGATGTGGAAACAGGCGATGCAGTAGTATCAGATACCGGGGAACTGATAACGGCTGTCCGTGCAAGTATGGCCATCCCTACCCTGTTTACAGCAATAGAAAGTGAAGATGGAAAACGTTTGGTTGATGGCGGAGTAGTACGCAATTTTCCTGTTCGGGATGTAAAAGAAATGGGTGCAGACATCGTGATCGGCAGCCGTGTTTCACATGGCTTGCTGCCGAAAGAAAAAGTAACGAATGCGTTACAGATCCTTATGCAGATCGCCTTTTTCAAAGAAGCAAGTACCAGCAAGGAAGATATAGAGCAGTGCGACATATACATCCCCATGCCGCTCGAGAATTATACTGCTGCAAGTTTCAGCCGGTCAGACGAACTACTTGAATACGGTTTACAGCAAGGCCGAAGATTATATCCGAGATTTAAGCAACTGGCCGATTCACTCAATGCTATCTATGGTCACCTGGAACCGAAGAAGAACAGGTTGCCGGTGGTTGATTCCATTTATATATCGCAGATAGAAATAAACGGATTGGAAAAAACTACACCTGAGTTTTTCGAACACATGATGGGGCTTGAAACAGGGCGTTATTATACGTCAGCAAAACTGGGACGGATGGTTCGCCGTGTATTTGGCACCAGGTATTATAATCGGATCATTTATTACCTCAACCCCTTGCCAAATGGGACCGTTAAAATCCGCTTCGATGTAGTTGAGAATCCCACAACGTTTGCAAAGCTGGGCATCAATTACAATAAGTTTACGGGTATAAGTCTTATCGGAAATCTTACTTCGCGAAACCTGTTATTACCGCACTCGCGAAGTATGGTGACGGTGAACCTTGGAGAAAACTTTCATACACGCGCAGAACACCTGCAATATCTTGGCCGTGGTAAAAACGTTGCATTGATTCTCGGAACACAATACGACGTTCTCGACATGACTACCTACGACAATTTTGAACGGGATGGTTTGTTCGGATTGAAGATTTTCAAAGGCGAGGCACGTTTTGAGGTATCCGCCAACCGTACTTTCACCGTGGGAGTAGGATCACGCTTTGAGTGGCTCAAATATGAGCCTTCTATCCGGTCGACCATTGATATACGAGGTAAAAATGAGTTTGTCACTTCTTTCGGCTATTTCGGGGTGAACACACTGAACCGGAGCATTTACCCAGACCGTGGCTTTCGTATAGACGGTGAATTCGGATGGGTATATAATCAGAAACCCAGCGTAACATTCTATGCAGAAGGAACCCCGATTACCAATCCGGATTCTGTGGGAATCAGCTACAATAATTATCAGCGAGCGGTATTTAACCTGGAAGCATATGGCAAGCTGAGCAGCCGGCTGGTATTCTTCACCAATTTCCAGGCAGGCGTTAACTTCCATTACCGGCAGAGCATTTTGAACGATTATTACATCGGCGGACTCACTAAAACATTCAGGAATCAGATTGTATTTGCTGGGGTGGAAGAAAATTCTATGGTTACGCCCAGTGTTGCTGCCCTCCAGCTTGGCATGCGATATCGTCTGTACAACAGTCTATATGGAATAGCCCGGGTAAACGGCCTCGTAAATAATTTCGTAAGCAGCAGCAACATTCTGCAAACGCCCGATTTCCTTTCCGGGTACGCACTAAGCCTTGCATATAACTTTGCACTCGGACCGTTGGAGATAAGTGCCATGTATTCTGACCAAACGGGCAGGATTCATTCTTACATCAATCTCGGCATTCCTTTCTGATGAAAAATGTACACAAAATCCCTCGTCACAACTCCCTGTCGTGATTGCCCTTCTTGGTTCTTGCTGCAATAAGTAGCCACGCAATAACAAAT
>JAFAGE010000098.1 GCA_023423015.1 Bacteroidota bacterium | reverse complement strand
ATGGCACCTGCATTACCCCGGCGGCGTTCATGATTTCCCAAAAGTGTCCTTCGGAAGTAGAGGCATCACCGATGGTGGCAAAGCAAATTTCGTTTCCATTATTTGACAGGTGGCTGAACTCTTTCAGAACCGGGTTTTGCCTGAATAGTTTTGAAGCGAGCGCAAAGCCCATAGAACGTGGAATCTGTGCTGCTGTGGGAGCGAGAGGACCAGCAATGTTTTTTCGATTGACAAGGTCGAGCCATTCGCCATTTTCCACGAAAGGGGTTGCGAAATGCGCATTCATATTTCTTCCGCCACTGTGCGGTTCATTGGCGGCATCGGGGTCGGCATAAAGCTGGGAGAAGAATTCTTCCATTGTAGCCTGGCCCGTAGCGAAAGCTATGGTCTGGTCGCGGTAATAGCCCGAAAGGAAGTCGCCGGGCTGAAAGAATTTGGCTAGAGCCACCTGCACAACCTCCTTTCCATCACCGAATATGCCAAATTTCGCTTTCCCGGTGAGCACTTCCCGGCGGCCCAACAGGCTCGCTTCCCTGCTCTCGCAGCAGATGCGATAGTCGTGGAGCACCTCCTGCCGGAAGTGGTTGAAAGACAATTTCTCAGCCCCGGGCATCGAGGAATTTTCCACCTGTTCCATGCCGCAAACCTAAGCTTTTTATAAATTGCCTTCAAAGCGTTAAAATTCCGTGAGAATTAAAATTTATTGACAGGCAAAACGTTTAAATTTTACTTTTGATTACTATCTGAATCTCAGAAAAATGAAGCAAGTTTACCTGTTAATTTTTCTTCTTGTATCGGGCATAACCACAGGTTTTTCCCAGGAACTGTCCAAAGCCGGGCAAGACGATCTTATCTTAAAGGAAATCTCATTTGACTTTGGGCGTATTCGCCAGGGTAAACCGGTAACTCATGATTTTGTTGTTGTGAACCGGGGAAAAACTCCCATGATCATTGAAAATGTTGAGGCAACATGTGGATGTACAACTCCGGAGTGGAGCCAGGAACCCATCAAACCGGGCGGTTCATCTGCAATAAAAGTTGGTTTCAACGCTTCTGCTGAAGGTGAATTCAAGAAGACAATCACCATCCATTACAATAATGGTAAGGTAAAAATGTTGACGATTTCCGGAGAAGTTTATCCTGCCCCGACAACCTCTGCGCCTCTTAATCCGTCATTATCTTTGCTAAAACAATAAACAAGTAATATGAAGACAATCATGCTGGCATTTGCCTTGATGTTTATGTCAACTGCCGTATTTGCCCAGTCTGTTAAAGGCGATGATCTGGTGAATTTCAAAGAGAAAGTGTACGATTTCGGAAAGATCAAGCAAGGCGTGCCGGTAACTCACGATTTTGAATTTACTAACGTGAGCGAGAAGCCTGTTGTGATTGAAAGTGCCACAGCTTCATGTGGTTGCACTACACCTACCTGGCCACAGGCCCCTGTTGCGAAGGGAAAATCTGATAAAATCAAGGCAGGTTTTAATGCGGCTGCACCCGGTGCATTCAATAAGAACATCACTATTAAGGTTGCTGGCGCGAGTGCACCCGTTACACTTACCATCAAAGGAGAAGTGTTGAACGCTGATGCTTACGCCCAGTTCGAAAAATCGAAAAAGTAATCCTTTTCATACTTCCGGGGCGAATGGTTGAATAAGCCATTCGCCTCGTCATATCCTGCCATGCAGCTTTCGTTATATTTGCCACATGCCTGAAATCAGCTTGCGTGGTCAGGAAATGCCTGCATCACCCATTCGCAAATTGGTTCCGTATGCCGAAGCCGCCAAAAATAAAGGCTTAGTGGTATACCATCTCAATATCGGTCAACCTGATATCGAAACACCTGCGCCTATTCTCCAGGCTGTGCGGCAATCCACTTTCAAAGTGCTCGAATATAGCCACAGTGCAGGTAACGAAACTTACCGGAAAAAGCTGGTGCAATACTACGAGCGTTATGGAATTCATATAAACTACAACGACATTGTTATCACCACAGGTGGATCGGAAGCAATACTGTTTGCATTGATGGCCTGCCTCGATTCCGGTGATGAAATCCTTACTACAGAACCTTTTTACGCCAACTACAACGGGTTTGCTGTTGAAGCAAATGTGGTGATCAAAACAATTACAGCTTCAATTGAAGATGGTTTTGCCTTGCCTCCGATATCTGACTTCGAAAAAGCGATCACTCCGCGAACTCGAGCTATCATTATCTGTCATCCAAATAATCCCACGGGTTATCTGTATACGAACGACGAACTCGATTTGCTGCGCGAACTCGCACTCAGACATAATCTTTATTTATTCAGCGACGAAGCATACCGTGAATTTGTTTACGCAGGCACACACAAAAGTGCAATGCAGCTGGAGGGCCTCGATGAACACGTTATTTTGCTGGATACGATTTCAAAAAGATACAGCGCCTGTGGTGCGCGCATCGGTGCTTTGATCAGCAGGAATAAACGCGTTATAGCTACCGCATTGAAATTTGCCCAGGCCAGATTGAGTCCGCCGGGGCTGGCCCAGATCCTTGGCGAGGCAGCAGTTGATCTTCCGGCAAATTATTTCGACGGTACGCGGGAAGAATACCGCAGCCGCCGCGACCTGATGGTGCAACGCTTAAATGAAATGCCGGGTGTTTTTTGTCCCAATCCAGGGGGAGCTTTTTATGCTATTGCGTCACTCCCGGTAGACGACACAGATGTGTTCTGTCAGTGGCTGCTCGAGTCATTTTCATATAAAAATCAAACGCTGATGCTTGCCCCGGCTTCCGGGTTTTACGCAACGCCTGGCCTTGGCAAGCAGGAAGTGCGCCTTGCTTATGTTCTGAATAAGGAGCATATAGGCTTCGCGATGGATTGCCTGCAACAAGCCCTTATTGAGTACCCCGGCAGAGTATAAAAAAAATCCGTTACAGGTTTCTGTAACGGACGATTTTCCACCAGATCAACGGATCACGATTCCACAATTAGGCCATGGATCAATATATAGGAAGGTCTTTAACGATATAGTTCACACGCTTTATGCGTGGTTTCTGTTTTTCGTTGTTCGCCTTTTGTTCTGCAGATTCCTCCTGTTTTTGTTGTCTTACTTCCTGTTTTTCTGGTCTTGGTGATGGTCTTTCTGTCTTTTTATCGGCTGGCATAGCTTGGTATTTTAAAAGTTAAGAATATTATTTCCTGTATGTAGCAGATGCCGGTGCTTCCGATATCTCACCGAGTATTTCGGGTAAAAGATTAGCATTAAGTGTTAGCAATGTAAATGCTAGTTTGGAGCACGAGTGCTCGTGTAAATGTGTGCCATAGCCTAAAAGTTAACAGTGATGCGTGCTAATGGAGTTCTCCACATATGCCGAAATTTCTATGCCAATTCTATTAAGTAATTGATTTTGCGGAAACGCAGGTCAGACGGGCTTTAGCGAATATTGCTATAACCAAATCTCCTGGTGTTTGAAGAAAGTGAGGACAAAAATCAACAGGCAGATGTAGTTTAAATGCAATGCAACGAAGTCTTCTGCTATCGTTTACCTGCCTTATGGCCGCTTATTGCATAGAACAGAATGTACAGGTAACAGGGCAACATTATAATGAAGAATGACATGCTGTTGCTAAGTATATTGTTGTCTTTCAGAAAACCATATAACAAAGGAAGCACTGCACCGCCCGCAATACCCATTACGAGCAATGCCGAAGCTGTCTTGGTGAACTTGCCAAGACCTGAAATAGCCAATGGAAAAATTGCAGGCCACATCAACGCATTAGACAAGCCTAGTAACGCAATAAATGTTATGGCAACATACCCATGTGTCAACAGAATGCAGATTGTAAAAATAATTCCAGAAATAGCTGAGAATTTCAGACCCGTTTGTTGCGACATGATTTTCGGAATGGTGATAATTCCGATGATGTAGCCAATCAGCATTCCGAATAACGTAAACATTGTGAAATACTTGGTTTCATCCAGCGACATGCCCATTGCCTTGCCATACATGCCAATGGCATCGCCAGCCATCACTTCTGCGCCCACATAAAGGAAGATACACAGAACGCCCAGCCACAGATGAGGAAAGCTGAATATGCTGTGGCGCGCAGGTGTGCTTTTATCAGATTCGTCTTCCTTATCTACATCTACCTCGGGAAGTGGCGAAAATCTGATGGATACTGCCAGCAGGACCAGCACCACGGCAATTATGATATAGGGAGTAATAATGCGGGCCGCCAGCTGATCTAAAAGCACTCCTTTTTCAGCAGCATCCGAAGTTGTCAGAATCTGTTCTTCAAGTACAGAAGCATTTGCAAGGACTACGGCGCCAAGTATAAGCGGACTGATCATACCCGCAACCTTGTTACAGATGCCCATGATGCTTATGCGTTTGGCTGCACTTTCGATCGGTCCGATGATGCTGATATATGGATTAGAAGCCGTCTGCAACAATGCGAGTCCCATACCCTGCACGAATAATCCTGTGAGGAAGAGAGGAAAACTTCTTGCATTGGCAGCAGGGATGAAGATTACTGAACCTATTGCCATCACCAGGAGGCCTAATGCCATTCCATTTTTAAAACCAGTAAACTTAAGGATAGTGGAAGAGGGTAGCGCCAGGAAAAAATAGGCCATGTAAAAAGCAAACGTTACAAAAAATGCCTGTGTATCTGTTTCCAGCTGGCACGCAAGCTTCAGAAAGGGGATAAGTGTACCATTGAGCCAGGTTACAAACCCGAACACGAAAAACAAAACGCCTATAATAAAAATGGCAGAGTAGTTATTGGCTGGTTTGCTTACACTTTGGGCAATAGCTGTGGGCATTTCTATTTGTTTTTACATTTTTAGTTAAAGGAAAGACATTATCTCGTCAACGATCCGGCAAGTTGCAGAACCTCTTTCTTGAATAGGGGGGCTTTTGCAAGATAGCGCTGCAATAGTACCATCTGGTTTCTCGCCCGCATCAGGTTATGCTCCGGGTATCGGGAGCCGTAATAAACATCATTGTTGAAATAATCGGCCAGGAAACGCACGGCCTGCATATATATGATGAACTCTCCGGAATACACGAAATGGTTCAGCTCATTTTCGGAGAGCTCGTCAATCATTTCCTGGAGATAGCCACCGGCAATTGCTATAAAATAGTCTTCGCGGACCTGGATGTTTTCAAAGTTGTTTTCTTCTTCGCCGATAGGGCACAGGTAAGTGCGCATCATATCTCCTACATCACTTATATAATAGCCTGCCATCGTTGTATCGAGATCAATCACACAAATACCATTATTATTTTCGTCGAAAAGGATGTTGCTGATTTTCGTGTCGTGGTGTGTCACCCGTTTGCGGAAGCTTCTATCCTGCTCAATCTTCTGGTAGGTACTAACGATATCGCGATGCTTTTTGATGAATTCTATTTCTTCAGCACAGTGGGCTATGCGTTCGCTGTTCCCGGTTGCAAGGCTTTGCTCAAACTGGTGATAACGGAGTGTAAGGTTATGAAAATCGGGTAAAGTGATTTTCAATTTTGTTGCATCAAATCCGGCAAGCCGGCTGGTAAATTCACCGAAGCGCTTTGCAGCTTCGCGGGCTATGCTGGTATCGGAAGCTACTATGTAGGTGCGCGAATCCCGGATAAATGGCATGAGCCTGAAGAACCCGCTGCCTTCCTGTACCAGGTCTTTGCCATCTTCAGTGCTTAAAGGCATCACAAAGCGATAACCGGGAGAGTGAGTTTTCAGGTAGTCACCGATCATGCGGATGTTGTCGGCGATATATTGTGGAATCTTAAATACATTCTGATTGATGCGCTGGAGAATATACGCATCATTGTTGAGAGAGACCTTCCAGGTATTGTTAATCAGGCCCGTTCCAAAAGGAGCAATTTCACATTCGGCGGCATCTATGCCATAGTGCGCTAAAACTGATTTAAACATCAACGTTGGTGAACGGGTTAACAATTGAACCAAACATAAGAAACTTCATGGTTCCTTCCGCGCTCAAACGTTTGCGTTTCTGTTTACAAATGGCAGGCAAAAGCAAGAAAGCGCATGTACCATAACCACCCCTTTCGGGATGGTTATGTACATACCCGGTATTGGATACTTAAATTCCTGAATTATCTTCCTTCTGCTGGTCTAAAGC
>JAFAGE010000011.1 GCA_023423015.1 Bacteroidota bacterium | reverse complement strand
ATTCAGGATTCTTAAAGGAAGCAACCAAATCCTGATAAGCAAGGGTATCGGAAAGGATGGCGTTCCGGTTTACGAAGACAAAGCAAGAGAATTGGGTGTAGATTTTTCCGGTTTCAGCACACATGCTGCCTTTCTCGATTACGATCTCGATGGAGACCTTGATTTGTTTTTACTGAATCATTCAGTTCATGAGAATGGCAACTTCAGACCTAGAAGCGTATTCGAGGGTACAACACATCCCACTGCAGGAAACAGACTTTTCAGAAATGATGATGGACGTTTTACAAACGTAACCGCGGAGTCCGGCATCAGCAGCAATGCTATAGGATATGGGCTAGGTATCGTGGTAAGCGACATCAATCTTGACGGATACCCTGACGTGTATATAGGAAACGACTTTCACGAAAACGATTATCTCTACATCAACCAGAGGGATGGCACGTTCCGCGATAATTCGGATTCGGCATTGATGCATACCAGCAGGTACACCATGGGTGTTGATATTGCCGATGCGAACAATGACGGACTACCTGAAATTTTTTCTGTAGACATGCTGCCTGCTGATCCTTACATTCTGAAGAGATCTCCCGGAGAAGACAGCTACGACGTGTTCAACATGAAGATCAACTACGGGTACAATTACCAATACACAAGAAATGCTCTTCAATACAATCGTGGAAATGGACTGTTCAGCGAAGTAGCTCTGTATTCTGGAGTTGCGGCCACAGACTGGTCATGGGCGCCGCTGTGGATGGATTTTGATAATGATGGTTTAAAAGACCTGTTTATATCGAATGGAATTCCAAAACGCCTGAATGATATAGACTACATTAACTACATATCAGACCAGTCGATTCAACAACAGATACGGGATAACAAACTCGATGAAAAGGATCGTGCACTGATTGATAAGTTCCCGCAGATAAAAATTCCAAATAAATTTTATCGAAATTCCGGAGAATTAAAGTTTAAAGATATTGCTGCAAACCTGGATGAAGATCTTGGTACTTTTTCGAACGGAGCTGCTTTTGCCGACTTTGACAACGATGGTGACCTGGATATCGTTGTCAACAATATTGATGACGATGCTTTAATTTACCAGAATCTTGCTAACGACAAACAAGAAAAGCCTTATGCAAAAATTTCTTTTAAAGGTTCTTCAAAAAATCTGCGGGCAGTAGGTGCAAAAGTGTTGGTGTATTCAGGTAAAAATTTACGCACGTATGAGAACTATCCTGCACGCGGGTTTGTATCAAGCATGGAGTCGCCGCTGCACATCGGTATGTCTGGCGCTGAAGTAGACTCTGCAATTGTTATCTGGCCCGATGGAGGTTACCGGAAACTGGACAGTCTGCCGCGAAACCAGGTGCTGCAATTAGCTTATTCGGAGGGCTTGCCTAAGTATAATTTCTCTTCTGCGAACGGCGAACAACCCCGGGACGCCATTACGGCCAGTGACGTAGCACATTCAGTGAATATCCGGTTCCGGCACCAGGAAAATGATTTCCCGGAATTTAACAGGGAGCCATTAATGCCGCATATGATTTCTACCGAAGGCCCGGCTGTAGCTGTTGGTGATGTTGATGGCAACGGATTAGACGATGTGTTCTTTGGCTCATCACGCGGAGGTAATCGTGCCCTATACCTTCAGCAAGCGGGTGGAAAATTTGAGCTGAAAGAACTTCCTGCATTCCAGGCCGACAGCAACTATGAGGATGTTGACGCCGCATGGGCTGATGTGAATGCAGACGGATCTCCGGACCTGCTTGTAGCAAGCGGTGGAAACGAATACTTCAATGAAGACAGGCATTTGTTACCTCGAGTATATCTTAATGACGGTAAGGGTAACCTGGCGATGAAAAAGGATGCGTTCGATGGCATCTGGGTAACGCAGGGTTGCCTGGCTGTGGAAGATATAAACGGCGATGGTGCGCCCGACGTGTTCATAGGTGGAAGAGGTACACCGTGGCAATTCGGCGTTCGGCCGCCTTCGTTTTTATTGCTCAACGATGGTAGGGGAAAGTTCAGAGATGTGACGGCAGAATATTCCAAAGAGCTGAAAGATGCCGGCTTCTTAACGGGTGCAGTGTGGGTAGACATGAATGGGGATAAAAGAAAAGACCTGGTGGTTTGCAGTGAATGGGGAACCATCGACGCTTATTTGTGGAACAACAACAAGCTGACGAGGCAGCCACTGCATGAAAATAAGGGTTGGTGGAATTTCGTAAAACCGGTTGATGTGAATGGTGATGGCCTGATGGACCTGGTAGCAGGTAACCTGGGACTAAACAGCAGAATTCATGCTTCGCGGAGCGAACCGGTGCGGTTGTATTACAACGATTTTGATGATAACGGAAAGAGCGAGCAGATGCTCACATATTACCTCAACGGGAAAGAAGTGCCATTTTATAATAAGGCTGAAATGGAGCGCCAGATGCCTGGAATCAAGAAGCGTTATCTGTATGCGAAGGACTTTGCTGTAGCATCACTTGAAGACATAATGACGAGCCGTAAAATGGAGAGTGCGGAGCAGCTTAGCGCCGACTATTTTTCCAGCGCGGTACTCATCAACAAAGGGAATATGCAATTTGAGTTACGTGCATTGCCCTGGGAAGTTCAGTTTTCACCCATGCGCGATGCCGATGTGCTGGATGCAAACGGAGACAACATTCCTGACCTTTTTATAGGAGGCAATTATTATGAAAACAATATAGAAATGGGCCGTTACGACGCCGATTTTGGAACGGTGCTGCTGAACGACGGTGCCGGAAATTTCAGGTATGAGCGCGTAAGGGGACTAAAAATCAAGGGGCAGGCCCGGAAGATCAGGCAAATAAGCATTAACGGGAAACCATCGTATGTCGTTGCACGGAACAATGACACCGCCCTGGTGGTACAATTTAAAAAATGATGCAAAATTTTTATTGATTTTCAGTAGCTTACAAAAGCTCAGTAAAAAATAGTTATCTGAAATCCGTTTTTTGATCAAGCTTACTCCTACCTTTGCGCTCCATTTAAATATTATTTCTCCCGGGATGGCGGAGAGATACTAAAAAAACAATAATGAGTAAGCTACATTTCACTACCAAACATGCGAATGCGGCTACCGTGAAGCACAACTGGTACGTTGTGGACGGTACCAATCAAACCGTTGGACGCATGTGCGCTAAAATTGCTGCTGTTCTGAAAGGAAAGAACAAAGCATATTATACGCCACATGTCGATTGCGGAGACTTTGTAATTGTAATCAATGCAAGCAAGGTAAAATTTACAGGAAACAAACTTGAGGATAAGTAATACCTGACATTTTCGGGATATCCTGGAGGTCAGAGGGCAGAGACTGCCAGGAATCTCCTGAGCCGCCGTCCTGAGGCTGTTATCGAAAGAGCAGTAAAGGGAATGCTTCCCAAGAACAGGCTTGGCCGTAAAATGTTCAAAAAGCTGTTCGTGTATGCCGATGCTGAACATCAGCACACTGCACAGAAACCACAACCTTTAACTTTCTAATCAGAAGTATACATGGAAAAGCAAAAGAATGCCGTTGGCCGCCGTAAGGAAGCTGTAACCCGCATCTTCCTTTCTAAGGGTCAGGGTAATATCACTGTAAACGAAAAAAATTACAAGGACTATTTCAGCCTTGAATACCTGCAAAACCAGGTGGAACTTCCGCTGAAAACGATCCAGGCAATCGACAAGTTCGATGTTAAGATCAACGCAACCGGCGGTGGCATTAAGGGCCAGGCAGAAGCAGCTAAGCTGGGAATAGCCAGGGCTCTTGTAGAATTGAACCCCGAGTTCCGTCCCGCTCTTAAGGCAGCAGGTGTGCTGAAACGCGATCCCCGTTCTGTTGAGCGTAAGAAATTCGGTCATAAGAAAGCGAGAAGAAGCTTCCAGTTCAGCAAGCGTTAATTTTCAAATTACCTTATAACAAATTATAAATGGAAAACAACACTTCATTACAACAGCAATTACTTGAGGCAGGCGTGCATTTCGGTCACCTGCGTAAGAAGTGGAACCCTAAGATGTTGCCTTACATCTTTGCTGAAAAGAAAGGCATTCACATCATAGACCTGAATAAGACAACAGAAAGTCTCCAGGAAGTTGCCGCTGTTCTTAAACAGATTGCGCGCAGCGGAAAGAAGATCATGTTTGTTGGTACCAAGAAACAGGCTAAAGAAATCGTATCTGATTGCGCAAAACGCGTAAACATGCCATACGCCACTGAACGCTGGCTGGGTGGAATGCTTACCAACTTCAATACCGTTCGCAAGAGCGTGAAGAAAATGCAGAGCATCGACAAAATGCTTGGCGACGGAAGCGCTGAAAGCCTTACCAAAAAAGAACGTTTGCAACTTCAGCGCGACCGCGATAAGATGGACAAGGTTCTTGGTGGTATCTCACAA
>JAFAGE010000087.1 GCA_023423015.1 Bacteroidota bacterium | reverse complement strand
GCTTAAAGGCCTTGATATAAAAACATCACGACTTCGGGAGCGCACAAATGGTCTCGTCGTAGGCATCGAACGCAATAATCGGCGGATTCTGAATCCCGAATCGAATGTAAAACTCGAGTGGGGCGACGTAGTATGGATTGTTGGAGACAAAAAGAAAATTCAGCAACTCGCTAAAGTCAAGGAAACGGCGACATAAAACAGGTGAAAGGTGAAAGGTGAAAAAAGGCCGACAACTATCCGTCCTTCTTTTTTATCTCGGGAGCGGTTGGAAGGTTCCAGTGAAATTGCAGGGCGAGGATGCGGATGGTGAAACACGTTGCGATCGCGATGATAGATACCCACTCACCCGGCACCCAGTTTGTTAAGCGAAATATGACCACGAGCGATGCTCCGATGAGTGCTGCGAGCGCATATACTTCCTTCTCAAGAATAACAGGCACGCGATTCAATAAAATATCACGCAACACTCCACCTCCCACTGCAGTGGTAACACCTAATAGCACCGCTACAAGTCCATTGTGATTATATAGCAATGCTTTTTCAGCACCCGCTACAGCAAAGAGGGATAAGCCAATTGCATCGAAGAAAAGAACTGGTCTTGCCATTTTCTGAACCAATTGAAACATTCCAATTGTAAGGCCGGTAGCAATCACCGAAGTAACCAGGTAACGCCAGTTAGTCAAGCCCGCGGGAGGTATGGCACCGATACAGACGTCACGAATAATTCCGCCGCCGCAGGCTACAGTAAACGCAATAACACAGATGCCAAAAATGTCAAGGCCACGTTCACGTGCAGCCGTCGCTCCACTTATTGCGAATACAAATGCACCCGCGAGATCAAGAAAGTAAAAGAAAGAAAGCAGCTTTTCCATGCTTCATGTGCTACCGGCAGTATGGTTTAGCGAACAGGCAGCTTCTTCATCATTTCGTCGGTAACAGGATCGCTGTACACCCCATAAGCATTGACCAATACACCTTTCAGGTTGTGTTTGTCGGACGAAATCGCATACAATATCGAAGAATCCGATGGATTGCTTTCGCCTTCGAAGCGATAAAATTTGTCAACTTTAAAGTCGTCGGCAAACACCTGGTATTCACCATTCCGGCACTCCAGGCAATTCTGTTTCAAATTGAAATCTTCCACATAACCTTCTTTCCGAAGATTATTCATCGTTTCTGAAAGTGTGACGTATCGCTCCATATCCTAAAGCTAAGGAATTAAGAAGACAAAGAGGGCGAAGGACGAGAGAGGCGGGCTCATTTCACCGCACTCTTTCTACAGCAACTCCAGCACTACGACGGAGTGTGCGGGCAAATTGACAACGAGCACATTCTTATCCACTTTGAAGCTGTTAAATGTTTTGGGGCTTATGGCCTGCAGGTTTGCAAAAGTATTGTGGTCCTGCAGCTGTGGTGAATGCAGAATTCTACCGCTTACTTTTTTGCTGGTCTTGTCGACAGTTATCCGGACTTCCTGATTTTGCTTTGCGTTGATATTTACAAGGGATATGTGCATCCTGTTTGAAGAATCAATCGACGCCGATGCAGAAATTGATGGCAACTTCTTTCCCTGGAAGCTGTAGTCGCCCGACTTAACATCCAGCGGGACAAGTTTCGCATCCTGGTGCACGTTGAACATTTCCATCACGTGATACGTTGGCGTTAGTAACAATTTGTTGCCTTCCGTAAGCACTACGGCCTGTAGAACGTTTACGGCCTGTG
This sequence comes from Bacteroidota bacterium, assembly GCA_023423015.1. Taxonomy (GTDB): domain Bacteria; phylum Bacteroidota; class Bacteroidia; order Chitinophagales; family Chitinophagaceae; genus Flavitalea. The sequence continues at coordinate 24,210 of JAFAGE010000087.1, read as the reverse complement.
CAATGTTTGCCATTCGCACGCGGTCGGCGTGATTATTAAATATATTAAGCGTCACTCCGGCAACCATGGCATCACGGATGGTATTCTGCTGGAATAAAAATCCGGGATTTGTTCCTGGTTCCACTTCATACCATGCGCCCCACTCATCTACGAATAATGCAACTTTCTTTTGTGGATCGTATTTGTCCATTATCCGGGCATGCTTCGTAACCAGAGAATCCATCAGCAAGGCTTTCTCCATGGTGATGAAATATTCTTCTTCACTGAACTTAGTTGCTGAGCCCTTCTTGTTCCAGTCGATCACTGCATAATGATGCAAGGCAACTGCATCCAGCAGCTGTAGGGGAATATTTTTCATCAACACTTCCGTCCAATGATAATCTGATGAGTTTGCTCCGGATGCTATACGAAACAGGCCGCCTGAGCGGTCCCAGTCCGAAATGAATGTAGCGTACTTCCTGTACTCATCGGCATAATATTCGGCGCGCATATTTCCCCCACAACCCCACGCTTCATTACCTACGCCCCAGAATTTTACTTTCCATGGTTTGTCGCGTCCATTGGTGCGACGCAGGTCAGACATCGGACTTTGTCCGCTGAAATTTACATATTGTACCCAGTCGGCCATTTCCTGAACCGTGCCGCTGCCAACATTACCGGTCAGGTAGGGTTCAGTTCCCAGCATTTCGCACATGTTTAGAAAGTCGTGCGTGCCGAATGCGTTTGTTTCTGTTACTCCACCCCACCATACGTTCACAATAGTTGGCCGTTTTTCCTTCGGACCAATTCCATCTTTCCAATGGTAAGTATCAGCAAAGCATCCTCCGGGCCACCTAAGGTTTGGGATTTTGAGTTTTTTCAAAGCGTCAACTACATCCAGCCTGACGCCATCTTTATTGGGAATCGAAGTATTTTTCTCGCCAACATAAAAGCCGTCGTATATACAACGGCCGAGGTGTTCGGCAAAATGTCCATAGATATGCCGGCTGATTACAGGCGATGACGGATCGGGCCTCAGTGTGATAGAATTCTGGCTCATCAGGCAGCTTGTTTGTATAATAAGCAGCAGTGATAGAAATAATTTCATGATGGCAGTCAGTACATTCTGGTTGTGCATGGTTGTTTCGGTGTATCGCTAATTTAACGCTTCAGTAAGCAATGGCAAATTTCATTTTCAGGTTGATGCAAGTGATTCCAGTTTTCTGGTAATGTTCAGTTTTTCTGCGGTTGTTTTAGCCAGCCCGAGTGCTTGCTTGTAGTAGATCGCCGCCTGCTGGTTGTCGAGATCCTGGTGCAATTCACCAAGTAATAAGTAGTAGAAATGATTGTTGATCAGATTGAGTTTCGATGCTTCCCCGATTGCTTTCTCTTTTCCGTGAACTTTTGAAAATGCGTAGGTTCTGTTCAGGGCAGCAACAGGTGAATACGCGACCATCAACAGGTGGTTGTATAAACGTAAGATTTCTGCCCATTTTTCCACGGCGTCTACATGCTGTGTGTGCATGAAAGCGATGGCAGCTTCGAGGTGATACCTTGAAACACTATTGGCTAAAGAAGAGCGATGGAAATATTCTACGCCTTTTGCAATAAGTTCCTGGTTCCACAATGTTGTATCCTGGTCGGCGTATAAAATCATTTCGCCATTCTCGTCCTTTCTCGCGGCAAGTCTCGATGCATGAAAACACATCAATGCGAGGATTGCATGTACTTCCGGCAAATCGGTTAGCTTATTCGTTGTGAGCAGGTGAGCCAGGTGCATAGCTTCGAAACACAGGTCTTCCCGGATCACGGCTTCATTTGTTTCAGAATAGTATCCCTCGTTGAACAGGAGATACAAAGTAGTAATCACGGATTGCAAACGGCTTCCGATCTCGGCGTGGGAGGGAAGCGTCAATGCAATATTCTCGCTACGGAGTTTTTCTTTCGCACGGAAGAGTCTTTTGTTGATGTTGTCTTTACTGGTGAGGAATGCAGTGGCAATTTCATCTATGCCAAAGCCGCATAGAACTCTCAGCGCGAGTGCGACCTGCATTTCAGAAGAAATGGAGGGATGACAAACGGCGAACAACATGCGAAGCTGGCTATCAGCAATGTTTGACTCGCTGAGATCAGGTTCCGGTGTGTTTTCGGCTTTTAAATCAGCAGACAATTCACCGGCAATTTTGCTGGTGAATAGTTGCTCGCGCCGCAGGTAATTTTTTACTTTGTTCCTGGCTACGGTGTAAAGCCAGGCAGTCGGATGTTCGGGAATACCGCGATAGGGCCACGAACTAATTGCTGTGGCAAAAGTTTCGCTGGCAATGTCCTGCGCAACTTCTATATGCTGCAGCCCGAATTGTTTACAGAGTACAGCAACGATCTTGCTGTACTCTGTACGGAACAAATGCGGTATCAGCTGTTCACCCGCCACCATTGATGTATTTAGTGAACACCATCGTCTTTAGCAAGTTCCCTTATTTCGATGGTATTTCCTTCACCCTGTAATATGGGAGATCCTTTGGCGAATTCCACGGCTTCATCTGCCGTAGCTGCTTTAACAACAATGTAGCCGCCAAGTGTTTCCTTGATATCACCAAATGGTCCGTTGGTGACCGATTTGTCGTAATGCACTACCCGGGCATCTTCGAACAACAAACCCTGGCCAAGCACAAATTTGTTTTGTGCGGCAATGCCGCCAATCCAATCCATTGTTTGTTTCATCCATTCCTGCAGTTGTTCGGGAGAAGCAACCTTGCCTCCGTCCTGGTGCCGGAAAATGAGCATAAATTCTTTCATAACGTTGATTTTAGATTGTTTACTGTTATGAGCATAACAATCTGAACTTTCGAAATAGGACAGTGTGAATGTAGAATTTTCGGGCACTTTCACGAAATCGCTGCAGGAACAAAAAGGACAGTAACTTTGCCGGAACAAATACGAATACTGGATGAACCGGATTTTGAAACAATGTGCAACATTTGTATTGTTGCTGCTAATTACCTCCGTTGCTATGTCGCAGGAAAAAAAATCTGTAAATGCTGAACAGTTTCAAAAGGGGATAGAAACAGAAGCTCCAACGGTGCTGGATGTACGCCGCCCAGACGAATTCAAAGAAGGTCATCTTCCACAAGCTTTGAACATCAACTGGGAAGACGAGCAGAAGTTTACCGCTGCAGCAGAAAAACTCGATAAATCGAAACCGGTTTATCTCTATTGCCTGGCAGGCGTAAGAAGTTCCAAAGCTGCTGACTGGCTGGTTAAAAATGGCTTTACTAAAGTGGTCGACCTTTCCGGCGGAATAAATGCTTGGAAGAAAGCTCGCAAGCCACTTGTGAAAGAATAACTAATAAATGCAGGTCAACTGACGAACTTCCTGTTTTCCTTTCTTTTCAGCTTTATGGGGTCGATGACTCCCGGCACGATCAATCTGAGCGTGCTTCGTACAGGTCTTGAATTCCGGCCACACGTTGGAATCCGGATGGCTTTCGCAGCCGCAATAGTAGAATATGGCTATGCATGGATTGCCGTGGTGTTTGAAGATATCATTACCTCCACACCCATTGTTATCAGGTATTTCCACCTGATCGCGGCTATGGTGATGCTCATCCTGGGCATCATCACCATTACATCAGCAACCACATCATCATTCGCCGCCGACAAATTCAACCGGAGTGGATTTCGTCGCGGTATTCTGCTGGGCATCCTCAATCCCCTTGCAATGCCTTATTGGATCGGCATCACAGCTTACCTCAAAAGCCAGCAATGGATTACAATATCATCTACATGGGAATTGCATGCTTACCTCCTCGGCGTGTCCGGGGGTGTTTTTTCCCTGCTATTGCTCGTCACTTTTGCTGCCCGGCAATTATCACTTCTGCTAACAAGGCACGCAACCCTCCTTAAAAAGATACCCGGATACATCATGCTCGGCCTGGGAATTTACGCGCTGGGCCGGTATATCACGTTCTTTATTTAGGATGAGAACAAATTTGATTATCTGTAATGTGTAGGATATTTGCTTCCTGCTTGCTATTTTTCATGATCTGTTAAACCAAAACAAACATTATCTAAGCATGAGAAAATTTCTTGTGGCCATCGCCTTCACGTTGACCATGGCTTCTGCATTTGCAGTTGATCCTATTAGGCCAAATCCTTCACGTATTGATGCATCAACCATCATGTTCCCTGTGGGCGACAATGGTAAAATGCTATCTCTCCACGATCTCGCCTACATCAAGCCGAAAGAGTTTGCAAAGATGAGCGGCAAGAAGATGAACATCTTCGACCGCGCAGCTTTCTCGATCGCTCAAAAGAAATTGCGCAACAACATCAATGCCGACGGCACTGTAAGCGATAAAAAGATGGCCAAAATGGTGGCAGCTCTCGACGGTGAAACAGGTTTTCACCTCGGAGGATTTGCCCTCGGGTTCCTCCTCGGCCTGATAGGCGTTTTGATTGCTTACCTGATCAACGACGATTACAAGTCGAACCGTGTGAAATGGGCATGGATCGGCTTCGGAAGCTTTGTAGTTATTTATTTAATACTTGTTCTGGCACTGCTGTAAGGCTTTCTTTTTAAATAGTTCGCCCCGGACCTGCTCCGGGGCTTTTTATTTCCCGCCAAAGAGATATAAATTTTTTCCCGAATTGTATAACGCTGCCCATCCTTATGGTTCGACCTTTGTAAAAATCATTTTATGTCAGTTCCGGCAGCAATACGAGAAGTCAGTTCCGCGAAGAGAAAGAGCGTTGTTAAGGAAACCTTTCCTGTACTTGAAATGACTTGTGCTGCCTGCGCCGTTAGCGTTGAATCTATGCTGAAGTCCGTTCAGGGTGTCGGAGACGCCGGCGTGAACTATGCAAACCAATCTGCATGGGTCGAGTATGATCCACAGGTAGCTTCGAAAAATTCACTTCAGAATGCTGTTCGTTCTATAGGCTATGACCTCGTGCTTGACCAGGAAAACAGCGAAGAAATAAAGGAGGCTGCGCAGGTTAACCGCTATAAAACAGCAAAATCAAGGATGATCTGGGCGTCTATTTTCGCATACCCGGTTGTTATCATCGGTATGTTCTTCATGCATATTCCTTATGCCAACTGGATCATGATGTTCCTGACCGCGCCGGTTGTCTTTTACTTTGGCCGCTCATTCTTTATCAATGCGTGGAAATTAGCGAGGCATGGCAAGGCGAATATGGATACGCTCGTAGCACTCAGTACCGGGGTTGCATTTATATTCAGTGCATTCAACACCATCTATCCCTACTACTGGCAGGCTAGGGGCATAGACGCACACGTGTACTACGAAGCTGCCGCCATGATCATCACATTTATTTCTATCGGTAAGTTGCTCGAAGAAAAGGCAAAAACGGGAACAACTTCAGCGCTGAAAAAGATGATGGCATTACAACCGAAAACCGTCACCATAGTTGATGCCAATGGGCAATATCATGAAATTGCTGCGTCTGATGTGACGGCCGGTAACGAATTGCTGGTAAAACCAGGCGAGAAGATTCCGGTTGACGGTATTGTGGTCAATGGCAATTCATATGTAGACGAAAGTATGATCAGCGGAGAACCTGTTCCGGTTCTTAAAAAGTCAGGAGATGAAGTTTTCTCCGGCACTATCAACCAGAAAGGAACTTTTGTGTTCAGGGCGGAAAAAGTTGGGTCCGACACTGTATTGGCAAACATCATCAGGATGGTGCAGGAAGCACAGGGTAGCAAGGCACCGGTTCAGAAACTCGTAGATAAAGTGGCAGGGATTTTTGTTCCTGTTGTAATCGGAATTTCTGCTCTCACATTTTTTATCTGGATGATGGTTGGTGGCCAGGATGCATTTACGCATGCTTTTGTAGCAGCCATCACCGTGTTGGTAATTGCATGTCCATGTGCACTCGGCCTGGCTACTCCTACGGCAATTATGGTAGGCGTGGGTAAAGCTGCAGAAAACAATATCCTGGTTCGTGATGCGGAAAGTCTTGAACTGGCCTGGCGAACAAATGTGGTTGTTCTGGATAAGACTGGCACCATCACAGAAGGGCGGCCAACTGTAACTGACCTGGTAGTATATGATGATAATAGGAAAGCAGAGATGCTCGCTGTACTCAAATCGCTTGAACAACGTTCTGAACACCCGCTGGCCGGAGCGGTGGTAAATCATTTGCCTGGCGAAGATGCCGCGGGAATTCAACTATTGAATGTAGAGACAATTACGGGCCAGGGAATTGTTGCAACATACAAGGATCAAAAGGTAGCGGTAGGAAATAAAGCACTCATGGATGATCTCGGTGTAAACGTGCCGGCTCATGTGCAAAACGAAGCCGATCAATTGCAGCAACAGGCGAAAACAGTAGTACTTTTTTCGGCCGGTAAAAACGTGGTTGCATTGGTAGCGATTGCAGACAGGTTGAAGGAATCTTCCAAAGCGGCTATCCGGTCACTGCAAAATTCAGGTGTCGACGTGTATATGCTCACCGGAGATAATCGTCATACTGCTGCTGCCGTTGCGCAGCAGGTTGGCATCACTCACTTTGAAGCCGAAGTTTTACCGGCACAAAAAGCCGAAGTGGTAAGCAGACTGCAACGCGAAGGAAAGATAGTTGCCATGGTTGGCGATGGTATCAACGATTCGCAGGCGCTTGCGCAGGCCGACGTAAGCATTGCAATGGGTAAAGGTTCAGACATTGCTATGGACGTGGCGAGAATGACATTGGTTACCTCCGATCTTAACAGTATACCAAAAGCTCTGCGGTTGTCGCGTAAAACAGTACATGCAATCCGTCAGAATCTGTTCTGGGCGTTTATTTACAACCTCGTAGGTATACCGGTTGCAGCAGGTGTGTTGTACCCGATGAATGGATTTCTACTGGATCCTATGATTGCCGGAGCTGCGATGGCATTGAGCAGCGTGAGCGTGGTATTGAACAGCCTGAGACTAAAGAAGGCATTGTAACAACATTTATTAATAACAGGAAACAATAACAGATATGAAACTTAAAACAAACATCAAATGCGCAGGTTGCGTGGAAAAAGTAACACCATACCTCAATGAAACTGTTGGTTCAAACCAATGGTCTGTTGACCTGCAGAGTGCCGATAAAGTGCTCACCGTTTCTAACAACAATACCGATGCCGATAAGGTAGCTGAGGCTTTGGCCAAAGCAGGATACAAAGCAGAGAGTATTCGTGAGTAACGGGAAGTGATATTGATTGGTGAATTGTGATTGGGATGATTACTTCTTATGCTGGCCGGGTGCATGATGCCTGGCCGACTTGTGACCATAAACTTTTTTGGCCTGACCAGGAGGCATCGGTTTCGTTGGATAAACCTTCGTGGTACAACTAAGCATGAAAATGGCGATTACTGTGGTGATCAGGGTTACAATTCTTACAGTTTTCATCAGTTACGGATTTGCAATCAAAGTATAGAATAGTAAAGATTAAAGCAACGTAAGTTCCGCCGGCATTTTCCCTATTCACGATTCGCAATTCCCGTCTCACCTCTCACTTTTTAGTATCTTCCGTTCCCAAAAATGGCACAGGACCAGAAACAGGAAGCAATCATCAACGCGGCGATAAAACGTTTTGCACATTTCGGAGTGGCAAAAACAACCATGTCGGAAATCGCGGCAGACCTGGCACTCTCAAAAGCTTCTTTATACTACTATTTTCCTGATAAGCTGAGCCTTTATGCCGAGGTAATCAAAACCATCAGCGAGCAGGGTACGGTAGAGGCGGAAGCTTACCTGAACAGGGAATCTGACCCGTTTGCAGCCATTCGCTATTTCCTCGAATGGCGTACCGACTACATCATCCGCTATCACAATATATTAGCTTACCTGCGTACATTCCCGCCTTCCAACATCCCGGGTAATCTCGAACCGTTGATTATCAATCTAAAAAAACGTGAACTGCAGCGCATCGTGCTTATACTGGAAAAAGGTATCGAATCGAAGCGTTTCAACGTAAATGACCCGAAAAAAATTGCGGAGCTTTTCTACGACTTTCTCGAAGGATTCCGACAAAGCATATTCTTTAGCCAGCCTAATTTTTTCCCTGAAAAGAAACAGTTCCAGGCAGCACTAAAACGTGAACTGGAGTTTGCTGCCATTTTTTTCAAAGGCTTAACAGTTCGATAATAGCACCTCTCTTTTTTTGTCGTACTTTTGACTTTTAAATTAAAAAAGTCAGATAGTCAAAATGAAAGAAGAACAGTTTGAACGAAAAGACAGGCTGGTGGAGGCGGCGGTGCGGAGGTTTTCTCATTTTGGAGTTACAAAGACGACACTGGCAGAAGTAGCCGACGACCTGGCGCTTACCAAACAGGCGCTCACACATTATTTTCCCGATAAACAAAGCCTGGTGGCTGCATCCATTCAGAAAGTGGCCGACGAATATTGCGAAGAACTATCAAAGGAAATAGTTGCGGCTCCGAATGTTGGAGCAGCCCTTCAGTTGCTCACCAGGGTGAAGCTGCAATTCTTTCGCAAACATTTTCTGCTGTTGTCGCAGGGTAGTCAGCCCGACTGGGTGCGCAGCGAATGGCAGCAGAACTGGTTCCGGTCGTTACGCGAGCGCGAGCTCTCCATCATCGAAAATCTTTTTAGTAAAGGCGTGAAGACGCGGGAGCTGAAGCCTGTGAACACATCAGAGATCGGTGGATTGCTGCTCGATACATTGTATGCGTTTTCATGCTGCGTGAAGGAACAAGGCGCTCTTCCCAATGAGGAACTATTCGACAGGGTTCTGCTTAAGCAACGCCAGGTCATCAACATCTTTTACCAGGCGATCCGTTTTGGGTCAACATCCAACTAATGATCATAATTAAAAGAAATATGAAGAGGTTTTTCAAGCCTGATGGCAAAATTGCGTTGTCGCTCATGCTGCTTGTATCCACGATACTTATTTCACCGGGCGTACAGGCGCAGCAGCCGCTGAACCTGGATCTGAAAGGCGCATTGAAATATGCGATTGAAGCAAACCAGGAAGCACGAAAAGCTAAACTCGATGTAGAGAATAGCGAATACAAAATAGATGAAGTGCGCTCGGCCATTTTACCGCAGGTAAATGGTTCTGCCGCATTAACCAATAATCCGTTACTACAGAAAAGCGCTCTGCCGAACATTTTTGGCGCTAATCCGAACCCCAATGAAACTATACTGGTTGCATTTGGCCAGAAATGGAATGCAAACGGTAGTATTTCGTTGTCGCAAAACCTGTTCGACAAATCTGTTCTCACTGGCCTCGATGCAGCGAAAGCAACCCGTGAGTTTTACAAGTTGAGTGCCCAGCTTACTGAAGAACAGGTGATCGAACAGGTGGCGACAAACTATTACGAAGTACTTGTTCAACGACGTCAGATTGCTGTGCTCGATTCAACAATTGCGAACACCAAAGAAGTACATCGTATTGTGAACGAACAGTTCAAAATTGGTCTCGCGAAAAAGATCGACGTTGACAGGCTGGAAGTAAACATTTCCAATCTCCAGAGCCAACGTCAACAATTGATGAATGCCGTAGCATTACTGGAAAACCAGCTTAAGTTTTACATGGGGATGCCTATTTCTGCTGCCATCTCCATTCCCGATGCCGAAATTGACGCAATACAGCCGAAAGCGGTGGCATCAGGCGATTCGATTAATGTGAGCGAACGCACAGAATTGCGTTTGCTGAAACAACAAGGCGATTTGTTGCGCTATCAGAAGGAGGCAAACAAAGCAGAGTTTTACCCTTCTTTGTCGTTGTCGGGCAACTACTCATATATGGGCATGGGTAATAAAGTGCCTTTGTTCAAAGGTGAAAGCAGTGGCGTAAACTGGTTTCCTGTCGCATCGGTTAGCCTTAACCTTAGAGTTCCAATATTTAACGGAGGTGCAACAAAGTCGAGAATACGCCAGGCAGAAGTGGGCATCAGGAAGCTGAATGAAGACATTGAAAAGACCTCGCTTGCCCTGAATCTTGCCTACGAGAATGCAAAAACACAAATAAACAATAGCATCGTAACACTCAACGCGCAGAATAAAAATGTGCAGCTGGCAGAAGAGGTTTACGACAACACGCAGAATAACTACAACAATGGATTGGCCACGCTTACCGATCTGCTGAATGCGGAGACGTCATTAACAGAAGCGAACAACAATTATTCGTCGGCCCTGCTAAATTATCGGGTAGCAGAAATACAACTCATCAAGAGCCAGGGTCAGTTAAAATCTTTGATCAACTAAAAGCAATGAAGAAAATGAATAAGAAAAAAGTTTTTCGTACAGCCGGAATTGTCACCGTTGTGGTAGTAGCATTCGTCCTGATTGGAAATGTGCTCGCGAACAATAAAAAGAAAAACGCAGAAAAAACAGCCGTGGTGGCGCAGACTTCCGGCGGCGCAGTAGCTGTTCGTCTTGCCGACGTTCAGAAGCAACCGGTGCAGCTCGACTTTTCTCAGAACGGGTATTTCGCAGCTGTGCAGCAGCTCGACTTTTCCGCAGAGAATTCAGGTCGTATCACAAAAGTGCTGGTTGACGTTGGTAGCCGTGTTAAAAAGGGACAGACACTTGCTTACATTAAAGCAGATGCATTAAACGTAGATCTTGAGAATGCGGAAGCAGCCTATCAGAGTTTATTGAGAGATAAACAACGTTATGAGAGTGCTTTCAAATCGGGTGGCGTTACGCAACAGCAACTCGACCAGGTATCGCTGAATCTAGAAAATGCAGCTGCAAAGGTTGCACAGGCAAAGATCAGGGTAAATGATGCGAATATCCGTTCATCGATCAATGGTATTGTAAATAAGCGCTACATCGAACCAGGAGCCGTGGTAAGCCCCGGAACCAAACTCTTCGAGATCGTGGACGTTTCAAAGCTCAAGCTAAACATCACCGTTAATGAATCGCAGGTTGCCAATCTTCGTGTGGGAGATAAGGTGCAGGTGAAAGCCAGCGTATTTCCAGATAAAAAATTCAATGGTGTGGTGACGTTTATTGCACCGAAAGCTGATAACTCGCTAAACTTCCCTGTGGAGATTGAAGTGTCTTCAAATCCCGATGGAATAATCAAGGCAGGTATGTACGGCACTGCAACCTTTGTCAAAGGTGAAAGTGCACCGGTTATGCTGATCCCTCGTTCAGCTTTTGTTGGAAGCGTGAGTACCAACCAGGTGTTTGTTGCAGATAACGACACGGCAAACCTCCGCACGGTAGTAGCAGGACGAGTTTTCGGGGATAAAGTGGAAATACTGGATGGTCTGCAGGAAGGAGAGAAAGTGATTACAAGCGGACAGATCAATCTTGCTGATAAGACAAAAATTACTGCAATTAAATAATTGCAATCACAAAAGAGATATTAGAAAATGAAACTGGCTGAAATATCAATAAAGCGGCCCACACTGGTGATCGTTTTATTTGCAATACTGATATTGGGAGGTTTACTGAGCTATAGATCACTCAACTATGAACTTCTTCCGAAATTCAGTCCCGCGGTTGTTTCGGTAACTACCGTATACCCTGGTGCCTCGCCTGGCGAGGTGGAGAACACTGTGTCGAAAGTGATCGAAGACGCGGTGTCGTCTATGGAAAATATCAAGAAACTTGACACACGTTCTTACGAAAGTCTTTCGTCGGTAATCATCACCCTTAACAACGGAACCGATGTAGACTACGCGTTGAACGATGCGCAACGTCGTATAAATGCAATTCTGAAAGATCTTCCTGAAGACGTAGACCCGCCATCCCTAAACAAATTCTCGCTTGATGATTTGCCCGTGATGACCATCTCAGCTTCTGCCAAAATGGATGAAGCTGCGTTCTACGACCTGATGGATAAACGTATTGCACCTGTTTTATCGAGGGTAGAAGGTGTGGCGCAGGTTAACCTTATTGGTGGACAGGAGCGCGAGATTCAGGTAAGTATTGATGCAAAGAAATTGGAAGGTTACGGACTTTCCCTGCTGCAGGTTCAGAATGCAATACTTGCTTCTAACCTCGACTTCCCTACAGGTAGCGTTCATACGCGTGAGCAGGATATCCTTGTCCGGCTGGCTGGTAAGTATAAAAATGTAGATGAGCTGAGGAATGTAGTGATAGCTACGAGTGCAACAGGAGCGCCGGTTCGCGTACGCGATGTAGCCGATGTTCAGGACACCCAGAAAGATGTTGAAAAAATTGCGCGGGTGAACCAGCAGAGCGCCATCGCCGTTCAGGTTATCAAACAATCAGACGCAAATGCTGTAGGTGTGAGTGAGCAGATTCGCGCAACTATAGATAAAATTGAAAAAGATTATGCATCAACCAATCTGAATCTTGAGGTTGCTAATGATAGCTCGGTATACACTTTGAAATCTGCTGATGCCGTAATTTTCGACCTTATACTGGCAATCGTACTGGTTGCATTTGTAATGCTGTTCTTCTTACATAGCATTCGTAATGCATTTATTGTTATGGTGGCTATTCCCGCTTCGCTCATTTCCACCTTTATAGGGATGGCATTGCTTGGATATACGCTGAACCTGATGTCGCTTCTCGCGCTTTCCCTGGTTGTAGGTATCCTGGTAGACGATGCAATCGTGGTGCTTGAGAATATTTACAGGCACATGGAAATGGGTAAGAACCGCGTACGCGCGGCTTACGATGCCACAAAAGAAATTGGATTTACTGTCACATCCATCACATTGGTCATCGTGGTAGTGTTCGTTCCTATTGCATTGAGTTCAGGTCTTGCTGCTGACATTATAAAGCAGTTTGCCGTAACGGTATCCATTGCAACATTGATGTCTTTGCTTTCTTCATTCACCATTGTGCCGTGGTTGTCGTCGCGCTTTGGTAAACTCGAGAAGATCAACGGTAAGTCTTTCTTCGGCAAAATAATCCTGGCATTTGAAAGGGGCCTCGACAGGTTTACTGACGGAGTTTCCAATCTTCTCAAATGGTCGCTTGCGCACAAGAAAACCACTTTGGGCGTTGTGTTTGCATTGCTGATAAGTTCTTTTTACCTGGTTGGTGCAGGATTTATCGGTGCCGAATTTTTCGCCAAGAGCGACCGTGGTGAATTTCTTGTTCAGATAGAAATGCCTAAAGATGCCTCAATCGGGCAAACAAATGCTGCCACTCAGAAAGCAGAAGAGTTCTTGCGCGGCAAGAAGGAAGTCACCCGTATCATCACCACTGTCGGTCAATCAAGTGAAGGCATGGGCGCATCGCAATCTACGGCGTACAAATCGGAGATAAGTGTCCAGATGGTTGACAAAAAAGACCGCGAAGACCCTTCGAATATTTATGCAGCGAAAGTGAAGAAGGAGCTGGAAGGATTGCTCGTAGGTGCTAAGGTAAAAACAGTGCCTGTTAGCATCCTGGGTACTGCAGAACAGGCGCCGCTGGCCCTTGTAGTAACCGGTCCCGAATTCGATAGCGTGATGACGTTTGCAAAAGCTGCGATGAATGAATTACGCACCATTGATGGTGCTACGGAAATGAAGTTATCTGTAGAAGCGGGGAACCCGGAAATCAGTGTACAGGTTGACCGCGATAAGATGGCTGCACTTGGTTTGAACCTTTCAACAGTCGGTTCAACCATGCAAACAGCATTCAGCGGAAATACCAATGGTAAATTCCGCCAGGGTGAATACGAATACGATATCAACATCCGCTACAGCAGTTTCGACAGGCAAAACATCGCAGATGTGGGAAACCTTTTGTTCTTAAATGATAAAGGAGAACAGATCAGGCTTTCACAATTCGCAACCATCGCAGAAAGTTCAGGTCCCAGCCAGCTTGAAAGAAGAGACAAGAGTACGTCTGTTACGGTTCAGGCGCAAACAGTTGGCCGCCCCACCGGAACCGTGGCAGCAGAATGGCAGCAGAAGTTCGAACAACTTCCGAGGCCCGCAGGTGTAAGCTTTGTATGGAGCGGCGACATGGAAAACCAGAGTGAAGGTTTCGGATCATTGGGTATCGCATTAATTGCTGCGATCGTACTCGTATACCTGATCATGGTAGCATTGTACAACAGCTTTGTTTATCCGTTCGTGGTATTGTTCTCCATCCCGTTGTCGATTGTGGGAGCCTTGCTCGCACTTGCGTTAACCAACAATTCGATTAACCTGTTTACCATCCTCGGTATGATAATGCTGATCGGTCTCGTTGCGAAAAACGCTATCATGCTTGTAGACTTTACCAACCAGCGTAAAATGGAAGGTGCCAGTACTTACCAGGCATTGATTGATGCCAACCATGCCCGTTTACGTCCGATACTGATGACCACAATTGCAATGGTGATTGGAATGCTGCCGATTGCGATAGCTTCAGGCGCTGGTGCCGAATGGAAGAATGGCCTGGCCTGGGTAATTATCGGTGGTTTGATCAGTTCACTGTTCCTGACCCTGGTTGTTGTGCCGGTTATCTACGCAATATTCGATAAGATCATTGCGAAAACCAGGCGCGGAAAAAAAGAAGTACGAATCGATGATCTGATGACGGAAAGTTACAGTATCAATAAGCACCAGTTGAATGGCGTTGAAGCTTAAGTGGTAGTTCATAAGTTGCACGCCGGCTGTCAGGCTTTACTCTCTGCATACCTTTTGAAGTTGTCGAGAATAGACTGCCAGCCGGCTTTTTGCATTTCTATGGGATTTGTTTCTTCCGGGTCAAAGGTTTCAACAAGCTCTGTAGAATTTCCTTTCTGCTGAAAGTTTACCGACACTTTACGCCCGTCACTCATCACATATGCAATATGCCCGTGCTGTTTTACTGCGGTGTATTCACCCGTGAAGTCGAATCCCATACTTCCGTCTTTTGCCTCCATCCTGGATGAGAACTTTCCACCCACCCTCAGATCGTTTTCCGCGCGCGGCGTATGCCAGTCGTCACTCGCCGCATTCCAAACAACGATATGAGAAGGCTCGGTGAAGAATTGCCAGACTTTCTCAACCGGTGCATCGATTGTTGCCTGTATGGTTACCTGCTGTGTTTTAGAAGCATTTGAATTTTCCATATCTGTTTTGCTGATTTTGTTATGATGTCAAAGAAACAACATGCATGGGAATACAGTAAGTTCCTCTTGCGACAATGTCGGGGGCAATTTCCGTCAACGAGCCCTTTTGAACATCAGGCAGTATTCATCAGCAAGGCTGGCCAGCGGATTTTACTTAACTTTCTTTCGTGCAAAAAACCTGCTTAAGAATCCGATTTGCTGCCATCGCGCTTGCTGTCTTTTTTAGTCATCCCTTGTTTGCCCAGCAATCATCGGGCGAGGAGGGGAGTTTCTGGCTGTGGACCTTTCTCGGAAGGCTCCACCCGCTGGCGGTGCATTTTCCTGTATCACTCCTCCTGTTTGCAGCCTTGCTTGAACTTTTTACCTTAAAGAAATTCAATGGACCATTACGCCCCGGAATCAATATCAGTATTGCCGCCGGAACTATAGCGGCTGTATTTGCTGCACTTGTCGGATGGTTGTTGTCTGTTACCGGCGACTATGCTGCCAGCACCATCGACCTGCATCAGTGGATCGGCTATGCTACAGTAATACTTGCATTTATAGTCTACTTTCTTGCCAGGGCGGGAATGCGTCGCACATCGAAGAAAACAGTTGCAGTTTATCGTACAACGCTGTTTATTACGGCGGTTTCGGTTTCGGTTGCAGGACACCTTGGTGCAGCGATTACACATGGGGAAGATTATCTATCCAGCGCGCTTCCGTTTTCAAATGAGTATGATGAACAGGTGCAAACTTCCGGTGTTGAATTCGCATCCCTTCCCGGAGATACTTCTTTGCTTAGTCCGCAACAGCAAAGCGCATTGCAAACACAGGTGAAATCCATCTTTGCCCATAATTGTTACAAATGTCACGGAGCTGAAAAGGTGAAAGGGGATCTGAGGCTCGACAACAAGGAGATGATCTTCCGTGGCGGAGAAAGCGGTCCGCTGTTCGTTGTTGGAAATCCCGATGAAAGTGAACTTTACCGCCGTATAACACTCCCACGCGGTCATAAGGAAGCAATGCCCGAAAAAGGAAAGATGTTGTCGCAAAAGCAGGTAGCTATTATCCGCACCTGGATCGCAAAAGGTGCTCCATGGCCCGACGACGATAAAGAAAAGGTATTTCGTACTGCAGCCCTTGAACCCCGTAATCCGCCTCTACCTTCTGCATCAGCTTCAACAGGCAATAATCCTGTCGACATTTGGGTAAATGAATACTTCAAAAACAAGAAAATATATTGGCCCGAACTTGTTGACGACCGCACTTACCTGAGAAGAATTTATCTTGATATAACAGGGATCATTCCAACGGCTGAAGAAACCAAACAGTTCATTGAAGACGTACGGCCAGACAAACGTGTTCTGTATGCGCGACAATTATTGAATCGTGATGATGAATATGCCATTCACTGGCTCAGTTTCTGGAACGATGCATTGCGGAACGATTACACCGGCACCGGATACATTACTGACGGACGATCGGCAATAACTGAATGGCTATATGCCTCACTGCGCGACAACAAACCTTACGATGAATTTATAAAGCAACTCATCGATCCGGTTAAGGAATCGAAAGGGTTTATAGAAGGTATCCGTTGGCGCGGCGTGGTAAATGCCAGCCAGAGCACAGAAATCCAGGCTGCCCAGAATGTTGCACAGGTATTTCTCGGATTAAATCTTAAATGCGCTTCCTGCCACAATAGTTTCATCAACAACTGGAAACTGGAAGACGCATACGCTTTTGCAAACGTGTTCAGCGATTCATCACTGCAGATCAACAGATGTGATAAACCTACCGGCAAGTACACCAAAGCCCGTATGCTGTGGGAGCAGCTTGGAGAAATTTCAAATGAAGCTCCGAAAACTGTTAAGCAAAAGGAACTCGCAGCCATAATGACGAAACCTGATAATGGAAGACTATATCGCACAATTGTAAATAGAATATGGGCAAGATTAATGGGCCGCGGAATCGTTGAACCCGTAGACGTGATGGATAATGAACCATGGAGCCAGGATCTGCTCGACTACATGGCATACCAGTTTGGAAATAGCGGCAACAAAGATCTGAAAGAACTGATTTACCAGGTTATCACATCAAAAGCTTACCAATTGCCATCTATTAGTTTTAAGGATGCAAACAGGATTACAGCGGAAGATTATGTATTCACCGGCATGGTGAGAAGGAGAATGACGGCCGAACAATTTGCGGATGCCGTTGGCAGGGTTGTCGCCCCTGTATTCCCTGATTCATTAATGAAGTTTGATCCTAAAGTGGCCAATGCTGTTTATCTGCAGGGCAATTCAGGACCAAGAGCTTCTCTGGTGGTTAACAATATGTTTTTAACCTCACTGGGACGACCGAACCGCGAAACTGTTACTACAAGCAGGGATGGAGAGGCCAACCTGCTGCAGGCACTCGTGCTAACAAATGGGTCGCAGTTTACTGCCGCGCTTTCGCGCGGTGCAGAACGCTGGTTGAGCAGGTATAACAATGCAGAAGTATTAGTGACAAACATTTACCTCGAAGCGTTTGGGAGAAATCCCACACCGGAAGAATTGAAGATAGCAATGCAGGGCAAAACCCAATTAGGTAAACAGGAAGTGGAAGACCTGCTGTGGTCACTTTTATTATTACCGGAATTTCAGTTGATCTATTAATAAGATATTATGTACCTCGGAAGAAATTGGAACAGGAGAGATTTTTTAAAACGCACCAGTGCGGCAGCGCTGGCAACGCTTGCTGCTACTGCTCCTGTTACCAGCATGCTTACATCATGTAACCCGCGTCGCAAGAGTTCTGCCGACAGTGTAATCCTTCTCTGGATGGCAGGAGGTATGCCTCACACCGAAACATTCGATCCTAAAAGGCATACGCCATTTGCGACAGGCATGCAGTCGAATAGTGTGCTTAGTACATTCAATTCCGTTCCTACCGTTGTAGACGGTATTAATTTTTCTGAAGGTTTGCAATCGATCGGCAGCATCATGGACAGGGGTACTGTGATCCGTTCATATGTTGCTGCAGACATGGGCTTTATTTTACATTCACGCCATCAATATCATTGGCATACCTGTTATCAGCCGCCGCAATCGGTGATGGCACCGCATATCGGCTCGTGGATCGCTAATGAACTTGGACCGCTCAACCCCGTAATTCCTGCATTTATTAATATTGGTCAGCGGTTCGACGTAGGAGAAGGAGAGGAGTTGAAAGCATTTCACACGGCGGGATTTCTCGGTAACGAATATGGTCCCTTCCTGATACCAGATCCTTCATCCGGTTTGGAAAGTGTGCAACCACCGGCAGGTATGTCGCTTCAGCGATTTGAAAGCCGCAACAAATTGTATGAAGAATTGATGAAAAACAGTCCTGTTGGTGAATTTGGCAGCGACTATCAGAAAGAATCTTTGAAGCGGTCAATGGAACAAGCCTACCGCTTGTTAAAATCTCCGGAAGCTAAAGCATTTGACATTGCCAGCGAGCCAAAGGAAATCTATGATGTTTATAATACAGGCAGATTTGGCTTAGGATGCCTCATGGCTCGCAGGCTTGTTGAGCAAGGCGCACGTTTTATCAGTGTGACTACAGAATATGAGCCATTTAAAGGATGGGATACGCATGATAATGGTCACACCCGCGTAGCCGACATGAAAAAAATGATTGATGCTCCAATCGCGCAATTGATTAAGGACCTTGAAAAAACCGGAAGACTCGACCGTACATTAATAATCCTTGCAAGCGAATTTAGCCGCGATATGCTTGTTGAAGGCAGACCTGAAGCACGTGTACAGGACCAGGTGGAGCAACCCGATATTATTCAGGACATCAAGAATTATGGAATGCATCGTCATTTCACCGATGGATGTTCAATGCTGATGTTTGGTGGTGGAATAAAAAAGGGGCATGTTCATGGGCAAACTGCAGATGAGCGTCCATGCAAAACGGTTTCAAGTCCGATTGTAATCGACCAGGTACATCAAACCATCTATCATGCATTAGGTATCGCACAAGATGCGCACTACGTAATAGAAAAGAGGCCCTTCTACATTACTCCCGATGGTGTAGCGAAACCTGAGATGAGCCTATTCGCTTAAGCCTCACCATCAGATATTATTTAGATATACTGCTAAACAATAGTGCTACTACTTACATCATCAAAGCAATGATGTTCCAGCTTTCGCATTAAAAAAATTTTTTCTATCAAATGCATTTCACTTTAGAAGAAAATTCTATTTGAAGAATGTAGTTGATGAAGGAAAAAATTTAATCGGAAATAATCTTTTTGAAAATTTACTTGATGTACGATGTGTAAACAGCACACTTACAGTACTTCGGATTTCTTTAACACTTGATTCATCTTTTTTGAAGATGCTCCTCATCTTGGTGAAAGTATTCCACGAAAACAAATTGGCACCGTTTCTGTTAACTGCGGGCTGTTAATCTATCCGTTTAAAAACAAAGCTCTGACTTTTATGAAAATGAAAAATCCGTTACTGACTGCGGGAGCAGCAATGCTTCTATTTAGTTCCTGTCAGAAAGACATCATCCTCGACGAAAAACAGGACGCAGTCACTCAGGAAGTTTCCAGCGACGCTACAGTAGAAACAACACCACCGGTATGGACAAGTGTTCGGTACAACGTGAACTCTAATGTTGCGGGCTTCTGGCAAGGAGTTCCGAAAAATTACAGTTCAAGTGGTTCCAAACGTTATCCCCTGATTGTGTTTCTTCATGGCATCGGAGAGCTGGGAACGAATCTTTCGAAGATGAATTGTTGTGGTTTGCCAAAGCATATGGCGAACAAAACCTTTCCGGCAAACTTCAACATCAATGGTGTGAATCACTCATTCATCGTTATCGCACCGCAGTTTAAGTATCGCGGAAGCGCAGCGCATGTTCAATCAGTGATTGATTATGCAAAAAGAAGATGGCGCATTGATGCATCGCGTGTTTATGTTACTGGTTTAAGTCTTGGTGGAGGATCCACATGGGATTGGTCTGCCGTGTATGGACAAAATGCCGCAGCTATTGTACCCGTTTGTGGCGGCACAAAGCCATCAACTTCGCTCGCTTCGAAAATTGCAGGTAAAAACCTACCCATCTGGGGCTTGTATTCGACCGCAGATAAAGCTGTTCCTGCACAATGGGGAAGAAACTTTTTCTCATGGATCGATGCAAGAAATCCATCGTACGCATCGAAAACAAAGCTGACGATGTGGACAGATGCTTCGCACAACACTACCTGGGCAAGAGCGTTTAATCCCGCAACGAAAGTGAGCGGCTATAACATCTACCAGTGGATGCTGTTGCACAAAAGAGGTTCAGGTTCTGCAGCACCTGCGCCTGCACCATCAACAGGTACAAACAAAGTTCCAGTTGCACGTGCCGGTTCCGATCGCACTATTTATTTGTCGCAAGGTATCGATCGCGTAACACTCAATGGTACCACATCGTACGATCCTGATGGAAAGATTACAAAGTACACGTGGACCAAGGTGAGCGGACCCAAGGCTGATTTCTATCCGTTCGCAGCCGGTAAAACTTATGCTGCACACCTGGTAGCTGGAAGATACGTGTTCAGGCTCACGGTTACGGACAACCGAGGTGGAAGAGCAACCGACGATATGGTGGTGAATGTACTCAGGAAGCCAGGTTCCACGTCGTCCAGCGGCAATAAGGTGCCGATCGCGAGGGCTGGCAGAGACAGAACTATCTATCTGTCGCAGGGCATCAACCGCGTTACACTCGATGCAACTGCATCAACCGATCCGGATGGTCATATTGTAAGATATGTCTGGTCTAAAAGAAGCGGACCCGCAGCAAACTTCTACACGTTTGCGAAAGGAAAAACATACGCTGCACAACTGAAGAGGGGAACTTACGATTTCAAGGTTACAATCACCGATAACAAAGGTGCTGTAGCTGTAGACAACCTGATTGTTTACGTTAAATAATTGTACCCTGGCAAAACAAACCCTGGAATTCTTTCCGGGGTTTCATTCATGAACGAGGGAAAGGCGTATGCCTTTCCCTTTATTATTTATATAGGGATGTTTAACAGCAGATGGCACACGGCAGACGGCAACGAGCTGTTTCTGGCGCGTTCTTGTTGCGGGCAATCTGACATCATCATGATTCCTGCTCTCCCTTATGCCTGGTGGTATCTCCACTGCCAGGTTCAACGGGCGCGTCCTGCTCATCTTTTCTTACACTTTCCTTGTCGATGAATTCCTCCGGCTGCTGAGTGGTGGTGCGCTCCCATTGCTTTGGAAGGTCGCGGGTGTTTACTTGTTTATCTTCTTGCATAGAAAATCAGTAGAAAATCCGGTGCCAGTCTTTTTACCTTTGACTATCCTTTCTTCCCGGCTCGTTTTTCAATATTTCATTAATCCTCACCCACTCATAGCCGTTCCGCCTCATGGTTTCAATCAATTCGGGAAGAAGGCGATAAAACTTGTCGGTACGCCGCGGATCTGTTCCAATGTGTACAAGCAGGATGAAGCCGTTAAGCCCAGTGGGCGAATCAGCCTCGTAGCGAACAATACTTTCGAAAATCGCCTGGCTGTTTACATAGCGGTCACCCATTCCCGGGTATGTGTAATCAGCTGTGCTCCTGGTGCCGGGAGAAAAGTTGACAAGTGTAAGCCCGAGTTCCTTCGTCCATGCAACTATACTGTCGTTGTACCATTCGTAGGGAGGAAGAAAATACTTCGCTTCTGCTTTGCTCACTCCTACACGTTCCAGTTCTTTGTACGAGTGTAGCAGGTCGGCTTTGAATTCTTCTTTTGTAACGAGTAAGCTATCCCGATTTTCCCAATCGCAATAAAGAAGGTGTTTATCCGAATGTGAACCCATGTAGTGGCCATCGGCAACCAACTGCGTCACTACCTTACTGAATGCCGGATTTCTGTAGAAATTTCCCGTCAGGAAAAATGATGCGGGAACGTTTCGGCGTTTAAGTGTCTTCCGGATAAAAGATGCACCGTCGCCAAATTCATCGCCGGTAAATACAAGCGCAATTTTCCGCTGGGTGGTATCACCCCGGGTATACTGCGCCTCTGCAGAATAACTAAAGTAAAAAATGGCTAATAGCCAAAGGGAATGTCGAACCATGGCACAAAAGTTAAAAAAAGAATATTACACGGTCCGACTTTTCAATTTCACGTAATCAATTTTCGTAATTTCAGGAACACAAACAGTATCATTCAATGTCCCCAAACCAGGTTAATGCCCGCTTATTTTCTGATATTTCCCTCGACGGCGAAATTGATCTTTCCGAATACGTTGTCAGTTCGGGTACCACGGAGGATGGTTTGCAGTTCATCGACTTCTGCATTCCATACAATGTATTGCCGCTCGACAAGATCAATACAGATGCGTTCGACCGCTATCTGGGAAGTATAAAGATGCATCCCTCCATTACCACAAAAGATTCGCTGGGTCTTTTCGACATTCAAACACCGGCGGATTGTTATTTTCTTACGCTATTCGAGCCGTAAGCAGGAAACAGATTCCACCTTATGCCTGGAATTCTTTTTTCCGGCTGGTACCTTTACGCCTGGCAGCGTTGCGGTTAATTATTTTCCTGGCAGCTTCAGCTATGTCGCGTGCGCGGTCGGTAACCGAAACGGGCGTTCCATCATCACTTACAAGCAGTGTATTACATCCCGTGATTTTTGCAGCTTCCACCTTGTTTAAGCAGTCGCCAACGAGCCACGATGCTGAAAGATCGATGTCCATATCGTTAGCGGCCTGCAGAAGCAATTCAGGTTCCTGCCGCGATTGCAGGCTGGCACTGTCGGCAACCGGAGTCTTCGGGTGATGGTCGCTGTAATAAAATCCGTCGAGATATATGCCCAGTCTTGAGCAGGAGCTTACAATGGCGTTCCGGAAATGTTCGGGAGTGTCCTGGCTATCGTTGTTCGTACCCGTTTGATCCGACACGATTACCAGCAGATAACCGTACGATTGAAGTAACTGCAAGGCTTCTACAAAAGGTTCGTTTAACTCTGCCATATCAACATTATGCGCCGTAGATATTTCGGGGATGAGCGCCCCATCCTTGTCGAGGAATACTGCCTTAAGTTTCATATTATCGCGTTTGATGCAACGTAGTCTGGTGATTGCCCCAACATCCGCGCCGATTTCTGAACAATATGCATTACTCAATTGTTGCGTGCCATTCCTTCACCTATTTTTAGGTTTGAGTGTTCAAAAAATATTTTTCCTGGCCTGGCATTGACCCAGGATAATAATTCTACTGAGTAGAACATTTTCTACATTTCTGCCGGAATCGCAATTGAAAATTCACAATTCATCACTTTCGACCTTGACTTTTCACCTTTCAAGCTTGTATAAAGCTGGTCCTTTATTAATAGGTAGAAGGGCATATGGTAAATGGCACAATGATCCAGTATTTTCACTGGTACGTCCCTTCCAACGGAAAATTCTGGAAGGAGGTCGGCAAAAACGCGGCATGGCTGGCCGAACTTGGAATAAATGCGGTCTGGCTGCCGCCTGCACATAAAGGAAAAGACGGGATCAATTCCAGCGGCTACGATGTATATGATCTTTACGACCTGGGTGAATTCGATCAGAAGGGGTCGATCCCGACAAGATTTGGCACCAAGCGGGACCTGAAAGCAGCAGTCAGGAGTCTTAAAGAGAACGGACTCCAGGTGTATGTAGACATAGTTTTGAACCATATGGGCGGTGCGGACGAAACTGAGAAAATAAAGGTGATTAAGGTGAACGAGGATAACCGGAACGAAGCTGTCAGCGAACCTTTCGAAATCGAGGCCTATACTAAATTTACATTCCCCGGCCGGCAGGGTAAATATTCAAAATTCATCTGGGATCATCAATGTTTTACCGGGGTTGACTACGCGCACGACCTCGGCGAGAATGCTGTGTATTCTATTCAGAATGAATATGGCGAAGGTTGGGAAGACGTTCTTGATACAGAAAAGGGAAACTATGACTACCTCATGTTCTGTGATATCGAATTCAGGAATCCAGCTGTACGCGAAGAACTGAAGCGTTTCCTCAAGTGGTTTCTCAAACAAATCCCCTTCGATGGAATGCGTCTCGATGCAGTGAAGCACATTGCGCCGGCTTTCATGAACGAGATTCTCGACTATGCCCGTTCGTTGAAGCCCGACCTTTTTGCAGTAGGAGAGTACTGGGCACCGGGCGACCTTTCCTTGTTGCTGAAATACCTTGAAACAACCGGCGACCGCATGTCGTTGTTCGATGCTTCCCTTCAC
>JAFAGE010000024.1 GCA_023423015.1 Bacteroidota bacterium | reverse complement strand
GGACTATCTTCCCCGAATTAAGAAGGTGCTCAAAGGAAATGTTTATATCGTTACCGACACCATCGAAATCAGACCTGAGCAGGACTAAAAATCCGCCTTTGCGCCAAGCCATGCCATCATCTGAATTCCTTCAGCTATTGCACTTTCATCAATATTGAATACCGGCGTGTGTACCGTAGCAGTAATTCCTTTTTCTTTATTTCCAACTCCAAGGCGGTAGAAGCAACCAGGGATCACTTGTGAATAATAGCCAAAATCTTCAGCTCCCATTCTCATTTCCGTTACTTCAACTTTTTCTTCCCCAACGAGTTCGCGTGCAAGCGTCATTGTCTTGTCGGTTAATTTTTCATTGTTGATCACGGCAGGATAACCAACGTCGATATGAATATCGATGGCTGCGCCCATGGATTCGGCAGTTGAAGTTGCTATTTTCCGGATGAGGTCGTGAGCACGAAAGCGCCACTCCTCATCAAGGGTACGAAGTGTGCCCATAAGCTTCACTTCGCTGGGAATTACGTTCGTTGTATGCCCACCCTGGAATGATGTGATCGTTAAAACAGTAGGGAAAAACGGATCACTGTTGCGGCTCACTACCTGTTGAAGTGCAACAACAATGTGTGAAGCTACGAGTATCACATCCGTTGTCAGATGTGGAGCAGCGGCGTGGCCGCCTTTACCACGTATGGTGAAATAGAGTTCGTCGGCACTGGCCATAACTTTGCCCGGCCGGAAGCTGAAAGTGCCCACCGGCAAACCTGGATGCACATGCAGTCCGAAGATTGCAGAAGGTTCAGGGTCTTTCAACACTCCTTCTTTGATCAGAATGCTGGCACCGCCCGGATTGCGTTCTTCCCCTGGCTGGAAAATCAGCTTAACTGTTCCCTCCCATTCGTCTTTCAGCTCATGGAGAATTTTTGCGGCTCCCAATAAAACCGTTGTGTGAACGTCGTGACCGCAGGCATGCATCACCCCTTTATTTTTCGACTTATAGGGAACGTTGTTCGCCTCCTCAATCGGGAGTGCGTCTATGTCTGCGCGCAATGCGATTACCCGGCTTCCGGGATTCTTTCCCCTGATCAAAGCGATCACGCCTGTTTCTGCCATCACCTTATGTTCGATTCCGAATTCGGTAAGGCGCGCCCGGATGTATTCCGAAGTTTGAAATTCCTGATAGCTGAGTTCCGGGTTTGCATGCAGATGGTGCCGCACGCCGATGAAGTATTGGGAGTTGGTAGCAGCGAGCTGCCTGATCTTTTCCTTAAGATTGGACATTGAATAATACAGTTGTTAATCTATGCCTGTGCTGTTGGTCCTCCGAAATTCAGCGGCAGTTGCACCTCTTCAAGATCCTGAATTTTGCCGTTGAGCTCTTCGAAGCGGTTTACGTATTCTGTTAACGCTTTCATGAAACGTTTAGCATGTTGTGGAGTGAGGATAACGCGCGATTTCACTTTGCTTTTAGGAGTACCAGGCATCACGTTGACAAAATCGATCACAAACTCTGCATGCGAATGCGTAATAATTGCCAGGTTGGAATAATTACCTTCCGCTACTTCTTCCGAAATTTCAATGTTCAACTGGTTGGGCGGTTGTTGGTTCTGATCACTCATAGGGCAAAAGTAATGATAATCAAATCAACCCTTCGTCGGCAAAACTGAAATAGCCTTCATCGCTCACGATCAGGTGATCGAGCACGCGTATGTCGAAGTACTTTGCAGCATTGATGATTTTCCCGGTAAGCTCTTCATCTGCCCTGCTGGGTTGGAGATTCCCGGAAGGATGGTTGTGAAAGAGGATAATAGATACAGCATCTTCTGAAAGCGCTTTTTTAAGAATGATCCGGGGATCTGCAACAGTTCCCGTGATGCCGCCGCTGCTGATGATTTCGTGATGCAGAATCCTGTTTGCCTGGTTCAGCAGCACGATGCCGAATACTTCGACGCGGAGGTCACGCAATTGCGATTGTATATATAAGGCAATCTCATGGCTACTGCGAACAATGGTTTTGGATGAGGGCATGTTTGCCGCCCTGCGGCGCCCTAATTCAAGAGCCGCCGCAATGGTAATCGCCTTGGCTTCTCCCATGCCGGGAATTTTCATCAGGTCGGGAACGGAAAGTTTACCCAAGGTGTTCAGATCGTTATTGCCTCGCATTAATATGTCTTTTGCCAGGTCCACTGCAGACCTGCTGCGAACACCATTGCGAATCAGGATAGCGAGAAGCTCCGTATCGGACAGCTGCATCGGGCCTTTTAATCGTAGTTTTTCGCGCGGCTGATCGGCCTTTGCCCACCTTTTAATCGAGTATTTATTCTCTTGCACCGCCCAATAATAGAACTTAATTTTATTGAAACCCTGTAATAAAACAACAACGCGCAGCGTTATTTACACGGCCCAGAAACCTAAGAAAAACAACTAAATCCAGAACCATGAAACGTAAATCTACTTTCTCTGCTATTGGCGGTTACCAACCATTCCTGTTTTGTATTGGGATGTATTTTGTAGCCCTGTTTTTTTCAATCTTCATTTGTTCCGCCATCTTTTATGCAGTTAACCCGAAAGAAGAGCTGGTAAACAACACTGCTTCGCAGGAGAAGACCAATGCGGTTTCTGCCGGCAGCCAGGTTTTACTTACCGTTACGAACAAATAAACGAATTCATCATAGAGGTGGTGATGTGTCAACCGGGTTATTCACTTAACCAGGTTGATTTTTTTTTATACTGTACCTCCCAAATCTGAGGCATAGAATTATCTTCGCCGCACATTACTATTCTCATGCAGCGAGCACCAAAGATCTTCTCGGGTACCGGCTCTCAGTACCTGGCAGAGAAAATAGCCCACAAATTCGGAGTACCCTTAGGCAAAATCACCATATCCCGCTTCAGCGACGGCGAAATTCAGCCCGTTTTCCAGGAGAGCATCCGTGGAGATATGGTTTTCCTGATTCAGAGCACCTTTTCACCGGCCGAAAACATCATGGAGCTGCTGCTCATGATTGATGCGGCACGCCGCGCAAGCGCCAATAAGGTGGTAGCTGTAATCCCCTATTATGGATACGCCCGACAGGACAGGAAAGACAAACCCCGCGTAGCAATTGGTTCCAAGCTGGTAGCCAATATGTTGGAGGCCGCAGGGGCCGACAGGGTTATCACGATGGACCTGCACGCTCCACAGATCCAGGGCTACTTCGACATACCCGTTGACCACCTCGACAGCTCAGCCATATTTATACCTTACATCGAGCAACTTCAGTTGGAAAACCTTACCTTTGCGGCCCCTGACGTGGGAAGCGCCAACCGGATAAGGGAAGTAGCTTCTTATTTCAATGCCGAAATGGTGATCTGCGACAAGCACCGTAAGCGTGCCAACGAGATCGCCAGTATGGTGGTGATAGGCGATGTAACCGACAGGGATGTAGTTCTGATAGATGATATCTGCGACACGGGCGGCACTCTGGCCAAGTCGGCCGGCCTGCTTAAAGAAAAAGGGGCAAGAAGCGTTCGCGCATTCTGTACGCACCCGGTTCTTAGCGGCAATGCCTACAAGAATATAGAAGACAGTGTATTGGAAGAGCTTGTGGTTTGCGATACGATTCCGTTGAAACAAAAACTTGCAAAAATTAAGGTGTTAACCGTGGCTGACCTGTTTGCAGTAGCCCTGAGAAATGCCTACGAAAACAGAAGCATCACCGGGCTGTTTATTCACAGCCAGATGAGAAATAAATAAACAACAAACAATAACATGAAAACAATTACAATCGAAGGACAACTGAGGACCGAAACGGGCAAAAAGTACACCCGCCAGCTTCGCTCTCAGGGACTGGTGCCTGGTGTAATTTATGGGGGTTCGCAGGAGGTTAATTTCTCTGCTCCTGTGCTTGCATTCAAAAACCTTGTATACACTTCAGAATTCCAGCTTGCAGAAATTAATGTAGACGGCAAAACTTACCGTTGCATTTTGAAAGACGTGCAAACCAATAAAGTAACCGACGAACTGAGCCACCTCGATTTCCTTGAATTGGTGGAGGATAAAAAAATTGTGGCTACTATTCCGATCAAATTTACCGGTAGCTCAGCAGGCGTAAAAGCAGGTGGTAAGCTCGTTACCAAAATGAAGACGCTTAAGATCAAAACCCTGCCAAAACACCTGAAAGAAAACATAGAAGTGGATCTTACCAATCTTGAACTGAACCAGAATATCAGGGTTGAAGACGTGCTGGAAGAAAACTATGAAATTTTGAACTCACCGCGTATTCCGATTGCTTCTGTGGTGATGACTCGTCAGCTGAAACAGGAAGAAGCATCCGCAGCTCCTGCCGCTCCCGCCAAAGGTGCAGCAGCCGCTCCCGCGAAAGCAGCTCCCGCGAAGAAATAATTTTCAATCGATTCAGATGCAAAAGGCAAAGGATAGTTCCTTTGCCTTTTTTATTGGTTCATACATCTCCATACCATGGTTCTCTTTAGTTTTGGCGCATGTCTCGTTACCTTGTTGTCGGCCTTGGAAACATTGGCGATGAATATGCCCACACCCGACATAATATCGGCTTCGACGTTGCCGACGAATTTGCCGCCCGTCACGGAGCTTCATTTAAGAGCGACCGGTTTGCCTATGTCGCCAACATCTCTTTGAAGGGCCGGGAAATAATCCTGATCAAGCCCACCACTTACATGAATTTGAGTGGCCGTGCGGTGAAGTACTGGCTCGACAACAAGAAAATCCCCCTGCAGCAACTCCTGGTTATTGTAGATGAACTTGCGATTCCATTAAATAAACTTCGCCTGCGACCTTCCGGCAGCGATGCCGGCCACAACGGCCTCAAAAGTATCCAGGAAACCCTCGGCACTACCGAATACCCGAGGCTGAGATTCGGTATCGGCAACAATTTTCCCCGCGGCAGACAGGTAGATTATGTGCTCGGCAAATGGACCGTAGATGAGCTTCCCCTGGTGAAAGCTAAGATCGCTTCATGCGTGGAAGTAATTGAAAACTTTATATTTACAGGCATTGAGAGGACAATGACAGATGTCAATAAAAAAGATTTTATCCTATGAATTGTTAAAACGAAACATTATTTTCGCAATATTTACATTGTATTGCTAATATTTTGATATTCAGTAGGCCTAAAACCTCTACCCTGTTTTCCCGGCTCGATGAAAACAAACGCAATTAACTAAGAATAAACCCCCCTGTCGAATATGAAAATATTCTGTGTAGGCCGGAACTATGTGGCTCACGCGAAGGAACTTGGAAATGCTATACCAGACGAACCGGTGATTTTCATGAAACCCAAAAGCGCACTACTACAAGCTCATACCCCTTTTTATTACCCTGAGTTTACCAATGAATTGCACTACGAATGTGAACTGGTTCTGAGAATTTCCAAAAACGGAAAGTACATCCAGGAAAAATACGCCAGCAAATACTACGACGCAGTAACAGCAGGTATCGATTTCACTGCCCGCGACATTCAGAATGAACTGAAAGAAAAAGGTCTACCCTGGGAAAAAGCGAAAGCCTGGGATAATTCGGCCGTCATCGGCAAATGGGTCCCCTTTCAGAATGTCAAGAATAAAAAGGACATCAACTTCTGCCTTTATAAAAATAAAGAACTTGTTCAACAGGGAAATTCCGGCTTGATGTTGAACAATTTCGACCGCATTGTGTCATATATCTCGAACTTCTTCTCTGTCAATATAGGCGACCTTGTCTTCACCGGCACTCCCGAGGGTGTTGGAGAATGCGTGGTTGGCGACGAGCTAGAGCTTTTCATCGAAGATGAAAGCCTCGGTAGCCTGGAGATCAAGTGAGAAGTGACAATGAATGGAAACCACCTTGTTATTACGTGCTTACAGGCTGATGTGCCAGGCAGCCGCCATGGCCGCTATTTACGACAGCAACAGGAACATTTGCCGGTATGTACATTCCACTTCGCGCGGGCATGAAGCCATCCAGCTTGCTACGGCCTTTCATCTCCTACCCTGCGACTTTGTTAGTCCCTACTATCGTGACGACAGCCTTCTCCTGGGCCTTGGCTTTTCACCTTATACGTTGATGTTGCAGTTGCTCGCCAAAGCTGCCGATCCGTTTTCAGGCGGCCGCGAGTACTACGCACATCCCAGTTACAAAGGATCCGACAAACCAAAAATCATACATCAGAGCAGCGCCACAGGCATGCAGGTGATCCCGGCAACAGGTATCGCACAGGGCTTGCAATACCTCGAAAAAATCAATTCACCATTGTTGAAAAAAGGCCCGGCTGGCGAACTTCCGGTGACTGTGTGCTCCCTTGGTGATGCAAGCGTTACAGAGGGAGAAGTTAGTGAGGCATTTCAATTTGCTGCACTGAAGAGACTACCGATTATTTACCTGGTGCAGGATAACGAATGGGGGATCAGCGTAACGTCGAAAGAATCCAGGGCGACTGACGTGTTTAATTTGTCTGCAGGATTTGAAGGGATCAACCGTATACGCATAGCAGGCGACGATTTTGCCAAAAGCTATGTAACGATGGGAGAAGTAATTAAAACTGTTCGAAGCAACCGGACGCCGTTTGTTGTACAGGCGCGGGTTCCGTTGCTAGGGCATCACACGAGCGGAGTACGCAAAGAATTTTACCGGCCGAAAGAAGACCTCGATCAGCATGCATTGCACGACCCGATTCCACAACTTAAAAAAGAATTACTTATAAGTGGTGTTCTTGAAAATGAACTTCTGCGTATTGAAGAAGAAGCTAAACAATTTGTGCAACAGGAATTTGATAAAGCAGTGAAGGCAGACGAGCCGGATGCTGTAGCTGTGGAAGAACATATTTTCGCAGAAACTCCAATTAAAGAAGAGAAGGGAGAAAGAAGTGCAATAGGAGGAGTAAAAATTCCAATGGTAGACGCTGCGCTTTATGCAATGCGTGAAATCATGGAAGACCATCCCGAGGTAATATTGTTTGGTGAAGATGTTGGTTATCGATTGGGAGGAGTATTCCGCGAAACGGCAACGCTTGCACAGCAATTTGGTCAACACCGCGTTTTTAATACCGGGATACAGGAAGCATACATTATCGGATCAACAAACGGTTTGTCGGCAACCGGAGTAAAGCCGATTGTTGAAATTCAATTCGGCGATTACATTTATCCGGGCTTCAATCAGCTGGTTACTGAGATTGCTAAATCCTGTTATCTCACCTCCGGTAAATACCCGGTGCAAACATTGATTCGTGTACCGGTTGGCGCCTATGGCGGCGGCGGACCTTATCATAGTTCCAGCATTGAAACAACATTGTTATCCGTTAAAGGAATCAAAGTAGTTTACCCGAGCAATGCAGCAGATATGAAAGGCTTAATGAAAGCGGCTTTCTATGATCCCAATCCTGTGATTATGCTCGAACACAAAGGTCTTTACTGGAGCCGCGTTCCGGGGACCGAGTCAGCTAAAACCGTCGAGCCTTCGCGCGACTACATTATACCGCTTGGTAAAGCCCGGCAAATTCTTTCTGCAAACAATCATAGTAACAAGTCCTGCGCAATCATCACCTATGGCATGGGTGTATATTGGTCGATGGCTGCGGCAGCCAAATTTCCCGGGCAGATTGACCTGCTCGATCTTAGATGTCTATATCCTCTCGATGAAGATTTTGTATTTAAACTTGTAAAAAAATGCGGACGTTGCCTTGTTGTAACCGAAGAGCAACAGTACAATTCATTCGCCGAGGCTTTGGCAGGAAGAATTTCCAACGCATGTTTTCAGTGGTTGAAAATGCCCGTTGAGGTAATCGGTTCTTTGAACGTTCCGGCAATCCCGATGAATGTTCACCTCGAAGAAGCCGTGTTACCAAATCCCTTTAAAGTAGCAGACAAATTGCGTCTGCTTCTTAAATATTAAGCGCTCCATTTATTAAAACAAAAAAGCCACTTCCGAAGAAATGGCTTTTTGTGTATTTGGTTGGTTGAACCTTATTGTTTGGTCAAACGCAGGACGTAGTTACCCAGGTCGCCATAGGGTGCAGGTGCTGTGTGATTGAGACGTAAAACAAAGCTTACGTCGCAGGGATCAACTTCAGAACCGGCTACACTTGTTGCAGTCACCACGATTCCGCCATAGTCACCATAAACCTGGGGTGCTACAGTGATTTCGTTGGTAGTTGGGTTAACTTCCATTACAATCGGCTGTGCATTATCAGCTGCGAATTTGAAAGAATAATGCGTGTCGTCGATCTTGGTTACTGCAACCAGGTCGCCGGGAGCATAGTCTTCCCACTCATCGATCACTACAACATAGTCACCTTCGGTGTATGCTGCGGGATCAAAAAGACAGGGCGCTGCATAACGCAACTGTGTGTTGATGTTTGGAAGGTTCGCTATACCGGGTGCGTAGGTTACGCCACCTTCGGGGAAAGCTGCAAACCTTTTGTCTGCTGCATTCACTACGTCAGCACCTATCTGGAATGCATCACCGAGACCGATTGTTGTACCAAACAGGTCGATGAGCTGTTGGCCAGTGATGGTTACTTCCGTTGGGAAGGTTGTGATGTTTGCCTGGATCACCTTCGGGTTCGACACATCTCCATTCCTGATAACCACCAGGTCGAAAAATTTTGGTTTGTGCCCGTTGGGATAATACAGGTCTACCGAAATAGTTGCTGAAAAGCTCGCCGGATCGTCGCCGGGAATTTTGTCGTCACCCGAAACGTGGGTGATTTGCGGCAATGGCACGTTATCGAGGTCCGGCACTTTGGGGTTGTCGTCTTTGCGACAGCCCGCCACAAACAACGACGCCAGGATGAAAGAATATATTATTGATGATTTCATATCTCTGATTTAAAAATGATTAAGGCAACCAGAAGGGTTTATAGGTTTGAGGCGACTTCTGTTCCGGTGCATTCGGATTCGTTTCGAGTTCATCGTCTACCCATGGCAACGTCAGGGGATAAGTGCGGCTCAACAATACAGGCACAGGTTTTTGTGCGGCTTGTTGAGGATCGCCATTGATTGGCGGTTGTGCAAAACCTCCCGGAGCCATTGCCGGATTTGTTGGATCGAAGAGGATCGGGTAGCCGGTCCTTCTGTAATCAGTATATGCATCAACTGCATTACCGAATCCCTGAATCCATTTCTGTGTGATAATCACTTTCATCTTATTGGCCGGATTAGCTGCATCGAATTCAGCAAGCACGTTGCTGATATAAGTGTCAACTGCGGGCGATGGAACCAGCGTAGGAACCACCTGGTTTGGACTTACCAGACCAACAACCATGTCAACAGTTTTGAAAGATTCGAGAACTGCAGCTTCGAGAACGGCCCTTGCATTTCCGGCGACTACTCCTGCCTGGATCAATTCTGCTTCAAGATACAGTCTGTCGGCATAAGTAATAAACCTGTAAGGAGCAGCACCTGTTCCACTGCTTCCGCTTACACCACCTGTTGGGGTAGGTCCGCCACCGTCACCATCATCATAACGACCACCGGCAGGATACAAGCCGAGAACACTAAGCGTATTCTGGTTGTTTCTATCGCGATCCGGTCCAACAGATCCGAAATAGATGGTTGCAAATTGTCCGTCACGGTATTCTGTCTGGTTTTCCGGAGCTTCAGTTGGACGAAGCTGGTTGTACCAGTAGTAAGGAATACGTGGATCGGGGTTGCCATTGTTCGCGAAAGCGTTGCGACCCATCATGATTTCATAGAACCATGGGCTGATGTGGTTACTTCTCTGTGTAGCGAAGTATTCAGCATATGCCGGGTTCCTGTCATCAGTTGCGCCCAATGTTCCGTAAGGAAGTATAAAACTTTCGTCGGTCGATGCGATCAGGTTATTTGGTGCAGCGAGCAGTGCAGAAACCTCTGCGCTAACGTCGTCGACTAAACGCAGTTGCGTATACAGTTTCAGCTTGATGGTGTTTGCTGCTTTTATCCATTTGGTAACATCACCACCGTAGATAACGTCGTCGTCACCAGGTTGAGTATTACCTGCCTCTTCTACTGAAGTACCAAGGTCTGCGATACCTTCATCCAGCATCGTGAGCAGTTGCGGATAAATTTCTGCATCATCATCGAACTTCGGATAAACGATCGGATTTTCCGGATCAGCAAGTTTGTTTGCTTCAGAAAAAGGAACGTCACCAAATACATCCACAAGCTGGCTATACGTGTAGGCTTTCAGAATTTTTGCAATTCCTCTGTAATACACGTTACCATCTGTAGAAGACTTTGCGATGATTTCTTCCAGGTTCTGGAGGATACCATTTAAAGGCTCAGATGCACCCGGAGGGGGTGAAGAAGAATAGAATTTAGGCCAGGCAAGGCTGGTGTAAAATTCGTTACCGAGGGCACCATATTGGTCCGCTTCTTCGCGTGTTGTTATACGGTGTACGTACACCTCAAGGATCTGCGACAAACCACCATTGTTACCGCCGCCCATTGAAAGGGCATCTCCCAATGTTCTCTGCGCTGTTGGCAACAGAAGCTCAATCGGAGCGTCTACGGGGTTGTTCGGATCCGTATTGATACTTAAGAAATCCTTCTTGCACGATGACAGCGCTGCTATCATCACTACAGGAATCAGATATTTCATTTTGTTAATCATATCGGAGAATAATTTGAATAATCGTTTAGAATGTTACGGCCAGGTTGATACCATACCTCTTCGTGGTAGGAGCTGCAGACAGCTCAAGACCTTGTGTAGAAGTAGCACCAAAACTGTTCACCTCAGGATCAAAATTGGTATACTTAGGCATGTTCGGAGCCAGGAACCACAGGTTGCGGCCTGTGAAGCTCAACGTAACACCACCAATCGGAGTTTTGTCGAAGAACGATTTCGGGAATTCGTAACCAAGAGTTACTTCTCTCAGACGATAAACTGTTGCGTCGTAAATGCTCCATTCTGCAGGAGTGTTGATCGCGAATGTTGCACCAATGGTCGGGTTTGGTGAGAACCAAACGTCGTTTGATGTGATGCGGGTTTGATTCGGAACAGTTTTACCACCTACGAGAATTGGTTCACCTGTATTAGGATCGCCATATACACCGGGAATGATTACACCAAACTCACGGTCTTCTGTGTCTCTTGTAACACCTCTACCCAACAAGCTCTGAACGGTAACAGAATAAATATCGCCGCCTTTGGTCATGTCGAAGAGTGCGCTTAAGATAAAGCCTTTATAAGAGAATGTATTTGTAACACCCAGCTTGAAATCCGGGTTCGGGTTACCGATTTCTGATTCAGAAAGTTCCTGGATCATACCACCTGTCTGCGGGTTGATCAGCAGGTTGCCTTCCGCATCTCTCATTGATTTCAGACCTCTGAGGTAACCGAAAGGTTTACCCGGTTCGAGGTATGGAGAAATTTCGTCGGTGATGTTATCCAGCGGAATTCTTTCAACTCCTGCTGTAAGAGACTCTACGG
>JAFAGE010000008.1 GCA_023423015.1 Bacteroidota bacterium | reverse complement strand
GTCTCGTGGGCTCGGAGTTGTGTATAAGAGTCAGCTCTGGTGCTATGCCTGTTGTGCTTGAATGCCGCGGCTCAACTTATGATGACGCGAAACGGCGTGATCAGCTTTCATTCACACACGTTGCTGGAAGACATTGATGCAGAGAATAACCAGGTTTTAGCGGTGATTGATGCAAGGAAAAAAAATATCGCATTCAGTTGCCTGATGAAACAATTCGTTTTCCCGCGCAAACTGATGCAGCAGCACTTCAATGAAAGCTATGTGGAAAGCGATAAATTTCCGAAAGCCACATTCAGTGGAACATATGCTGAAGACGTCGACTGGAGTAAAGACGGAAATTATACATTTAATGTAAGCGGGAAACTCAGTTTGCACGGCGTCACTCGAAACATACAAGCACCGGCAACTATCGTAATCAGCAACGGCAGGGCCACAGGAACAACCACGTTCAAACTAAACCCTACGGATTACGACATCTCCATTCCCTTTATCGTTCGCAACAAAATAGAAAAAGAAAATACGGTTAAAGTAAAAGTAGAATGGAACATAAACAAGTAACCATGAAGACAATCGCCTTTTTCCTTGCGATGTCGCTTGCCGGTTTATCAAGGGCACAGGATTCATTGCTCAATATGCTCGAAGATTCGATGAGTTCTGATATCAGCTTCCCGGTAAAAGGCACATTCAAGGCTTTGCACCTGGTGAATGCATACACCATAGAACAACCCGCAAAAAAAGACCTCAACTTCATCATCATGCACCGCTTCGGCGCACTGAATGAAGGAGCATACACATTCTTCGGAATCGATAATGCATTTATTCGCCTGGGGCTCGACTATGGCATTACCGATCGCCTTGCAGTAGGCATCGGACGCACTTCTCTCGATAAAACTTTCGATGGTTATTTCAAATACCGGTTACTAAATCAGACTACCGGAAAAAACGGGGCTCCGGTCAGTATTGGTATTATGGCTACAATCACCAACTATACACTGAAATATCCGGCAAAGCCATTCCTCAACGCAAAATTCAGAACCACCTACGTAACACAACTCCTTATTGCAAGAAAATTCACTGATGCATTTTCGCTCCAGGTAACACCAACCTGGCTTCATTTCAATATGGTGCCAACGCGCAACGATAAGAACGATGTTATCGCCGCAATGATCGGTGGGCGATTAAAGTTCACGAAAAGGATGAGCGTTAGCGCAGAATACAACTACCTCTTCCCCGACCAGGTTAATTCATTCAATGGCACCAATTCCTTATCAGTAGGATTTGACATAGAAACAGGCGGACACGTATTCCAGCTCGTGTTCAGCAACTCACGAAGCATGGTCGAACCACAATACATCACACGCACCGACGGCAAATGGTTCGACGGCGACATATTCTTCGGCTTCAACATCTCGCGCAATTTTACGTTCGACAAAGGCAAAAAGAAGGAAAAGAAGTGGTGAATAAACCGCAATTTCCTGCAAAGAGCGGAGAGCGTCACCGCCCTAAAAATCCCCTCCCATTCGCTGTCTTTTCGAACGCAGTGATGGGTCCATTTCAATGGCACGGTCGCAGAGTTGCTGACCTTTTTGCTTTTCTCCTTTTTTCTGGTAGGCAAGGCCAATCATATATAATGCTTCAGCATGTTCTTTATCATCTTCCAGTATACGATCCCAGTGATCAATTGCTTCCTGGTAACTTCCTTTCTTATAGTACGCCTGGGCAATCTGGAAGAGTAATTCAGGATCGGAAGGTTTTTTCTTTAATACCTCGCTGAGCATTTCAATTCCCTTGTCGTAGTTTTTGAGATTCAGGTAAACGTTGCCAAGATTCTCGAGGTAGTCGTTTGTTCTTTTCTGCCCCTTTTCACCGGCAAGCAAAAGATATTGCAATGATTTTTTATCGTCGGGAATAGCGTAATAGATAAGTCCACATTCGTAAATCCAGTTTACACGCGATGAATCCATGGCAATTGCCTTTTCCATGAACGATGCTGCCTTACGATAGTTGCTGAGGTCGAGATATGCCCTGGCCGTCAGGTAAGGCACCTGTGCATTTTCTGGTTCTTCCTGTGCAGCTTTCTCAAGAGCTTTGAGGGCTGCGGCATAGTCTTCTTCCTGGTAATGTTTGCGGGCGAGTTGAAGCGAGGTTTCAGATTGGTTAAATCCTTTAACAACCGCTGTTGTTAAAAGCAGGCACGTAAAAAGGAATTTCATGGATCTACTTTAAAATTACTGCACCCAACGCGGGCAGATGAATGTTCAACTGGTACCAAACATCATCTTCACCTACGGGAGTCATTTCAATTGATGGATTATAAACGTCGCCGGTTCCCCAATATTCCTTTGAATCACTGTTAAATATTTCTTTCCACTCTTTTTTTCCGGCCGCATAAACTTTCCAATCTTTACGTACTACAGGCGTCATGTTGAGGATTACCAACAATTCATCATCAACTTCCTTTCCTTTTCTGCGGTACACAATTACGGATTCGCTGCGGTGATTCAGATCGGACCATTCAAAGCCATCCTGTGAGAACTGCTTTTCATACAATGCAGCTTCGGCACGAAGTAGTTTGTTCAGGTCGCGCACATAATTTCTAAGTTTTGCGTGCGGCTCGAATTGCAGGAGGTCCCACTGCAACTCCGATTTATAGTTCCACTCGCTGGTAGCGCCAAATTCGTTGCCCATGAACAGCAGCTTGCCGCCGGGATGCGTAAACATGTATGCGTAGAGCAACCGCAGGTTGGCAAATTTCTGCCATTCGTCGCCAGGCATCTTGTATAACATCGGGCTTTTACCATGCACCACTTCGTCGTGGCTCAGCGGCAGCATAAAATTTTCGTCGTAGTAATACATCATACTGAACGAAAATTTATCCTGCAGGAACTGTCGCATATAAGGATCAGCCTTGAAATAATCAAGTGTATCGTGCATCCAACCCATCATCCACTTCATCCCGAAACCCAATCCGTCGAGGAAAGTAGGTTTGCTTATGCCTGGCCAGTCTGTAGCTTCTTCGGCAATCATCTGCACATCCCGAAAATCGCGATAGATGGTTTCATTCAGGTCTTTAATGAATGCAATGGCTTCGAGGTTGCCATCGCCCCCAAATTCATTTGGTTCCCACTCCCCTTCTTCGCGCGAATAGTTCAGCTTCAGCATCGAGCTTACGGCGTCTACACGCATGCCATCGATGTGAAAATTTTCGAACCAGAAGTGCGCATTTGAAATCAGGAACGATTTCACCTCGCCTCTGCGGTAGTTGAAAATGTAACTGTTCCAGTCGGGATGAAAACCCTTTCGCATGTCGGCATATTCGTAGGTATGCGTACCATCGAACATAAACAAACCATGCGCATCATAGGGAAAGTGAGACGGAACCCAGTCGAGAATCACACCAATACCTGCGCGGTGGAAGGATTCTACGAGGTGCATAAACTGTTGCGGATTTCCGAAGCGTGAAGTTGCCGCAAAGTATCCTGTACCCTGGTAGCCCCAGCTACCATCGAAAGGATGTTCCATTACCGGCATCAGTTCCACGTGGGTGTAGTTCATTTCCTTCACGTAGCTGACCAGGCGGTCTGAGAAAAATTCGTAGGTATTGTAAGATTCCTGGTTGTTTTTATCGGGGCGCATCCAGCTGGCCAGGTGCACTTCGTAAACGCTCCATGGCGATTCAAGGCTATTATGTTTGCTGCGTTTAGCCATCCACTCGTCATCGCTCCAGTCGTATTTCATATTCCACGTGATGGTGGCGGTTGCAGGACGCATCTCCCAGTAGTTGCCGTAAGGGTCTCCCTTTTCCGTAATCATTCCATTGAAACCCTGGATACGGTATTTGTACTGCATACCTTTTTTCACTCCCGGAATAAAACCCTCCCATATACCCGAACGGTCGAGGCGTACAAACAAGCCATGCACATTTGGATCCCACCGGTTAAACTCACCGATCACTGCAATGCGCGTAGCGTTTGGTGCCCACACAGCGAAATAGTATCCTTTCTGACCTAATACTTCCACTTCGCGCGACCCAAAATATTCATACGCATTGTACAGCGTACCATTCTGAAAATTGCGAATCACTTCTTCGTTGAATAACGAATAGTTCCAAACCGGCTTTGTAGAGTCGACAAAATGTATCTCTTCGTATTTCTTAGTTTCTTCCAACATATCCTTCATTTAACGTCTCAGGCAATTCTATTCGTTGGTTAGCGGGGTCGTAAACATTCAACACACTTAAGGCCGCAAAGATCATGAAGATACCTGCGAGCACTACGGCATAGATCGGTTGACCATTGTACAAATGTTTAACGATCCATCCTCCCACAAAGCCATTTACGATTTGAGGAAGGGTTATAAAGAAGTTGAAGATGCCCATGTATATGCCCAGTTTTCCCGGAGGGATAGCAGCCGACAATATCACATAAGGCATCGCCAGCACAGATGCCCATGCAAGTCCCACACCAACCATGGCGAAGTTGAGCATGTTTATGTCTTTCACGAAATATATCGAGATGAGACCGAACCCTCCTGCTAAGAGAGAAACCGCATGAGTAAACCTGCGGCCGATGGCACGGGCCACAAAAGGAAGGCAAAGTGCATAGATCATCGCCACAAAATTGTAGACGCCAAAGGCGGTACTTACCCTGTTTCCCGCGTCGTTGTATTCAACAGTGTGTGCATAATCTCCTTTCAATCCATATATGTGAGTGGCAACTGCATCGGTAGTAAACACCCACATACTAAACAGCGCAAACCAGCTGAAAAACTGAACCAGTCCAAGCTGTTTCATGGTTTTAGGCATCTTGCCAAAGTCGTAAAGAATCTGGCTGAGGCCCGACTTACGTGTACTTTCAATGGGCTTGCCGTGATACTGTTCGTATTCTTTGGGTGCATATTCTTTTGAGAAAAAAACCGTGACCAGAATTGCTGCGATAAAAACAGCGGCGCCGATATAGAATGAATATTTGATGTTGTCGGCCACATCATTTTCTCCCGCGCTCATGTTGAATCCGTTATCCGCAAGAAATTGCGGTAATGCCGAACCAAGCACAGCACCAAGGCCGATAAGGAAGGTTTGTACGCTGAAGCCTGTAGTTCGTTGTGAATCGGGAAGGTTGTCGGCCACCAATGCACGAAAAGGTTCCATCGCTATGTTGAACGAAGCATCCATGATCATTACCATGCCTGCTCCGATCCAGAGTGCGGGGAGAATTCCTGCAAGACCACCTGAGTTCGGGAGAATAATTAATGCAAGGGATGATAATAACGCGCCGGTGAGAAAATAAGGTTTTCTTCTGCCGAGTCTGTTCCAGGTTTTATCGCTGTAGTGGCCGATAATTGGTTGAACGATCATGCCCACCAATGGTGCCACGATCCAGAACATAGGCAGTTGCTCCACGTCTGCCCCGAACGACCGCAGTATACGGCTCGTATTCCCGTTTTGTAATGCAAATCCGAACTGGATTCCCATGAATCCAAAACTCATGGTGAAGATCTGGGCGACGGACAATT
The DNA here is from genome assembly GCA_023423015.1 of Bacteroidota bacterium. Taxonomy (GTDB): domain Bacteria; phylum Bacteroidota; class Bacteroidia; order Chitinophagales; family Chitinophagaceae; genus Flavitalea. The sequence goes on along the minus strand of JAFAGE010000008.1, from coordinate 3,246 downwards.
TCGGTTTGGGGCGCAAACCGGTAGCCGCAGCGGGTGCAGTAGTGGTGTTGGTGGCCATAAATAATTTATCAGCCGATCACAAAGCCATTCGGGATAACGGCTCCCTTCTTGATCACAACAATCCCTTCTTTTACGGTGTATAGAGAGTGGTCGGTATTTTCGAGGTGAGGTCCTCCATTGATCTGCACATCGTCGCCGATCCGGCAATTCTTATCAACCAATGCATGGCTGATGGTGCACCGGTTTCCGATACCTACATTGGGAATTCCATGCTGGTGGGCATTTTCAATTTCTTCGATAGTTTCGAAGTAATCGTTACCCATAATGTAGCTGCTCACGATGGTAGAGCCATATCCTATCCTGGACCGGATTCCGATAACGCTGTTTTCGATTCGTGCTGCATTCAGAATACAACCTTCGGCAATAAGCGTGTGCTCGAGCGTGGTTCCGCTGATCTTTGCAGGTGGAAGCATACGGGCACGCGTGTAAATGCTGCGTGTATTATCGAACAAATTGAAATCCGGAATATCTTTCGTTAAGCCGAGGTTGGCTTCGTAGAATGAATATATATTTCCGATATCGGTCCAGTAACCTTCGTACTGGAAGCTCGACACGCGATATTTGTTCAATGATTGCGGAATGATTTCTTTTCCGAAATCTGTTCCCTCCTTGAATTCATTTTCGAGAAGGTCGAACATCAGTTCGCGGTTGAAGATATAAATACCCATAGATGCGAGCCAGTGTTTTCCTTCCGCCTGCATTTCGGTTCCTGTATCACTTTTCCATTGGTTCAGCAATTCTGCTCCTTTCGGTTTTTCAATGAACGCAGTGATCAATCCCTCTTCGTTCTTTTTGAGAATTCCAAAGTCGGGTGCTTCGCGTTCAATGACCGGGATGGTAGCGATTGAAATGTCGGAGCCGTTTTCAATATGGCTGTTCAGCATCGCCATAAAATCCATCTGGTAGAGCTGGTCGCCGGAAAGGATCAGTACATAATCGCTCGGAAATGTTTTGATATGTCGTAAACCTTGTCGCACCGCATCGGCTGTACCCTGGTACCATGTGGGGTTGTCGGGAGTCTGTTCGGCTGCAAGTATGTCAACAAACGCAGAACTGAATGCGCTGAAGTGATATGTGTTCTTAATATGACGGTTGAGTGATGCCGAATTGTACTGTGTCAGTACAAACATCCTGCTTATTCCCGAGTTAAGGCAATTGGAAATAGGTATGTCTACAAGCCTGTATTTTCCGGCGATCGGCACAGCTGGTTTTGAACGGCTAGCCGTCAGCGGATATAGTCTTGTTCCTGCACCTCCTCCCAATATAACAGCCAGAATAGATTTAGACATAAGACAAGTTATTTAGATTATTTTATTAATTGTTCATACACGCTTATATATTTCTGCGTGCTGGTGTTCCAGTCAAAATCGAGCTCCATCATCGTGCGGCGTATTGCCTGCATTTTCTTCTTTTCGCGATACAACTCTACTGCCCGCCACACTGCGTGCGTTACGTCGCCGGTAGCTGTGTGATTGTAGCATATTCCATAGCCTCCGGTATCTTCAAAATCTATCACTGTATCGCGCAGGCCCCCTGTTCTGCGAACCATGGGCACCGTTCCGTATCGCATTGCATACATCTGGTTCAAACCGCAGGGTTCTACCCTGGATGGCATGAGCAGGAAATCGGAACCTGCGTACATCTGGTGACTTAATGTTTCATTGTATCCGATGAACACCGCGTAGTCGCCGGCAGCCTGCGTTAACATTCGTTCGAGTTCCCTTTCGGTGTGATGATTGCCACTTCCCAGAATGAGGAAATTCATGCTTCTTCCGACATGCCAGAACGAGTCGGCAATAACAGAAGGCAATATATCTGCCCCCTTCTCTCCTACTAATCTTCCGATGAAACTTATCAACGGTTTCTGAAAGTCGAGGTTGAATCTTTCGCACAGCTCCATCTTGTTCATTGCTTTGCCGGCTTCATTATCATTGACCCCATAATGATGGTTGATGTAGGAATCCGTTTGGGGATCCCACACCTTGCTGTCGATTCCGTTCAGTATACCTACGCATTTTCCGCGTTCGAATTCAAAGAGCGGCTCAAGGCCATTACTCATGTGCCGTAGTTCTTCCAGGTAATTGGGACTTACGGTTGTTACGATCGATGCACATTTGATGCCACTGGCCAGCGGGTTGATCGTATTGTTCCAATCGAGCTTTCCCCAGTTCCACATGTCCCATGGTGGCACGTAAAGACTTTTATCCCATCCCATCCATCCCTGGTACTCGGCGTTGTGTATGGTGAGCACGGTGGGGATATGCTGCAGGGGATAATATTTATAGCAGTTTGCGGCCATGAAAGGAATCAGTGCCGTGTGATGATCGTGAACATGAATGATGTCGGGATGATGTTGCCACGCTGTTACCCAATCCAGCACCGCGAGCTGGAAAGCGGTGAAGCGTTCGGTATCGTCGTCGTACCCGTATATCTTTTCCCGGTCGAGCAGACCGTTGATGTCGAGCAGGTATAAATCAAATCCGAGTTCGTTGTTTCTTTCTTTGATAACTGTGAATTCGAACCAGCGGTTGCCGAGATTGGTATAGCCTTTATGCACCACATCCCATTCGTGGTTGTAGAGGTATTTTGTACGGTACATCGGCATCACCAGTTTTGCAACATGGCCTGCCCGATTAAGATATAGTGGTAGTGCTCCGGCAACATCTCCCAATCCGCCGGCTTTGGCAACCGGATAACATTCTGCGCTGACGTGTAAGATCTCCATTAAAACTGTATTCGCTTAAGCTAACCGGTTAGATAATCTAAACCCTTTATACTATTCAATTTATGAAGGTTTTATAAACATTTCAACACCATAATTAAAAAATTTTTAGTGTGAAAATAGTTTGTACTTTCAGCAGTAAAATCAAAACCAACGAACGCTTATGAGCCAGCAAACAAAATGGTCCCAATTCGGCACACTTATAACCGTATTCTTCTTCTGGGGATTTGTTGCTGCCTCCAACGGTATTTTCATCCCATTTTGTAAAACGCATTTTAACCTCGACCAGTTTCAGTCACAGCTTGTTGACGCGGCTTTCTACGGCGCTTACTTTTTCGGGTCCCTAATCTTATACGTGTTGTCGTCGGTTAGCGGCGTTGATATTATTAATAAGATCGGTTTCAAAAATGGTTTCATATACGGCATGTTGATTTGTGTTCTTGGTGCTTTGGGGATGGCATTCA